>DRHN01000001.1 GCA_011049595.1 Spirochaetota bacterium
AACTCTGCAGCCTTTGTCCGTCAGCTTGCAGCCTTCACTGTTTCTTTTACCTCCTCTTTTACTTTCTCCTTCACTGCCTCTTTCGGTGCACCGCTCCTCTGGATCTTCGAGAGCTCCACCTTCTCCTCGGTGGTAAGGATCTTTGTGATGTGCAGAAGCACTATCAGCTTCTCGTCAACCTTGCCCACCCCCTTGATGTACTCCTCGGACACCTTGCCCACACAGGGCGGAGGGGGCTCTATCTGCCCCTCCTCTATCCTTAGTACATGACTCACGCTGTCCACCACCATGCCTACAGACCTCCCGTCAACCTCGACCACTATGACACGTGTCATGTTGGTGTACTCCTGCTGCTCCATGTTGAACCTTTCGCGCAGGTCGATGATGGGGATGATGTCGCCCCTGAGGTTTATGACACCTTTTACGAAAACGGGGGCTTTCGGGAGGCGTGTAATTTCTCTGAGTCTTATGACCTCCTTTACTGTCTGGATATCGACCCCGTAGTTTTCATCGCCCATGGCGAAGCTGATCAACTGGTCGAGTTCATCATCTGCTGCTTTTGTTCGTGTTTGTTCATCCAATTGCTTTCACCTCCTTTAAATGGTTTTTACCGGTACAAAAATGAATCAGCTGATCTTCTATTTAAGTTATAAGCCATCTTTTCGTGCGGCTTCTATAGGGGAATACCTGATTTTTTGCTTCGTAATCCCTTAATTCCGTGCAGGATAAATCGAACCTGGCGATATTGAAAGGGTTGGATATACAGGAAAGCCTGAACCTTTTTTCAAGGCATTTACAGGATGTCGATTAAAATGCGGGTTATCGGGAAAATTTAATCAAGGGAGATCATGCCTTCGCGGATGGCGTATTTTGTGAGGTCGGCTATGCTGCGGATGTCGAGTTTGTCCATTATTTTTTTTCTGTGTGCCTCGACAGTTTTTACGCTCACGTATAAGGTGGAAGAGATGTCCTTTGTGGTTTTTCCCTCGGCAATAAGCTGCAGTACTTCGCGTTCTCTATCCGTAAGCTCGGTATAGGCGGAAGGCACGACAGACTCGGAGTGGACATAATCTTCAATCACTATGTCGGTAATGCGGGGGCTCAGATAGATGCGGTTATCGAGCACGACCCGTATAGCCTCTGCGAGCTCCTCAAAGGCTGAATCCTTCAGCAGGTAGGCTGAGGCGCCGGTCCTGAGGACCTTCGCGACATAACGTTTATCCGAATGCATTGAGAGTATGATTACTCTGGTATTTTTGGACTCATCCAGTATCTTGCGTGTAGCCTCAATACCGTTGAGCTCGGGCATGGCTATGTCCATTATGATGATATCCGGTGTAAGCTTTCGGGCCAGTTTCACTGCTGTTCTACCGTTATCTGCTTCACCCACAACCGTCATGTCAGTGTGTTTCTCGATCAGGGTATTTAGCCCTTCGCGCACGAGTTTGTGATCATCCACCAAAAGAATTCTTGTGTTCAATATGCATTTTTCCTTTATAATATAAAGTTAATGATTATCGCGTAATAAAATACCGGGCCCCTGGTTGTCGATTGCTTTCGTTGATGTCCCGTCCAGGGGTAATGTTATGGCTGCTTTTGTCCCGTCCCCGCGTCCTGATTCGATCGTGAACTTTCCGCCGATGTATTCTATTCTTTCACGCGCGCTGAAAAGCCCGAACCCATGGATTGTCGTTGAGTGAAGGCGGATTTTTTCTGTGTCGAACCCTTTTCCTTTGTCCTCCACATTTATTTTTATCTCTCTCCCGTTCGAAGCAATTGTGAGAAAGGCCCTGTCCGCCTGTGCGTGTTTAACGACATTGATCAGCAGCTCACGTACAACCTGGAAAATGACAAACCCGATATGATCATCCACATGCTCCAGCTCACCGCTGTTTCTGATAGTCACCGGCAAACCGTTCCGTTTATATATATTCTCCGCAAGCCATTCAAGCGCGGCTTCGAGTCCCAGCTCGTACAGTATCGGGGGGCTTAGCTCGAAGGTGAGAGATCTTGTGCCATCGATCGCCTGCTCAATAAGATCTCTGATTTCCTTAATGGTTCTTCTGACGGCCCCGGCTTGTAATGAATCCTGCAGCGACCCCAGCTTTATTTTTGAAAAAGCCAGATTCTGGCCGATAAGGTCATGCAGTTCGGTCGCGATCCTTCGCCGTTCTCTTTCTTCAGTCAGTCTCAGTTCAGATGCCATGGACCTGAGCTGGTGCTGATATACCTGGATTTTTCGGTGCGCCAGTTTTTGTTCTCTGTTCAGTTCGATGCCTCTTAGAGCAAAAGAAATATTTTTCGCGACTTCCAAAAATAAGGAATGTACTTCTTTTGAGTCAAAAAACTCCCCGGGGACAGATACCGACAGATGGCCGTAAACAACACCTTTATGCTCCAGCCTGATCGACAGCGCGCTTCTGCCGTTGTACAGGGCTGCCAGAGCACAGTCTTCGCAGGATACTGATGGATCACAAGTGGCTTTCATATCCGTCCCATTAAAGGGGGTTTGCGCGCATTTGGGCAGTGTGCCCTGCTTGAGATCTTTATCCATTTTTAAAAAATATTTTCCCCAGCCGGCTTCTGCCACAAAGTTAAAGTTACCCGATATACCAAGCAGACCCGCCCAGGCGCTGATGTATCCTCCGCTCTCAATGAGACTATCGCAGGTAAGTTGAAGCAGCTTTTTTTTACTTATCCCCCTGGCGATGTGCCGGTTGATCTTGTTTATGGCGATAAGGACCGAGTTCAGGTGCTCGAGACGCCTTTTCTTCAGGCGGCGCACCGTAAAATCCCGGCAGGTAAATAGAATTGTGCCCCCCTTGATCGACACCGATTTGATATTGATCAGTACCGTGTGGCTGGTTTCATTTTTGTCGCTGATCTCCTTTTCGATGTTCTGTATTTCTCCACTGGCTTTGATATCGGCAGGGTCGAAAATATCCTTACCCAATAATTTTTGTATGTACCCGAGATCATGTACCTCCTCGGGCGAGTAACCGAATATCACGCTCACGTTCGGGCACACATAGGTAAACTCACCAGAATTTTTGGTTATGAACACAGCGTCAGAAATACTGCCGAGGGTGATCCTGTGGAGCTCTTCTGATTCGTACAGCGCGTCTTTTACCTGTACAAGCTCCCGGTTAGAAGCTTCCAGCCCGGTAATGTGCTTTTGCAGCGTTAGAAAGTCTTTACTATTTGTCTGATCGAATTTTTTCATTTTCATATTAAAGTATTGTAAATAATATTAAGAATTGCAAATTTTTAAAAAGGCCGAAAATAAATCATAAATATTGTTGATTTCTGCGTGCATTTTATGTAAAATGTTAATTCCGGCTAATAGATAAGATAAATGGGTAAGTTTTAAATATAGCGCTGTAACCGGCAGGTATAAAATGCAATACATTTTTACAGGCGTTCTTGGTTTTATAATATTTTTTTGTTTTGATATGGCAAGCCTGAAAGGCAACCTTTTTATAAAACGGGCTGCCTTTATTATGGGCCACAGTTTTTTGGCTTATTCGCTCCTTATGGTATGTATCGGGCCTGAGAAGATCGAACTATCCCGGGTTTACCGTTTAACAGGGCTTGTTTTTTCATCCGTTTTTTTCCTGATAATGATCTATTCTATTTTTATAGAAATTCCATTTAAAGTGACGTATATAGGGCAAAACAGGGAAAATGTTCTTGTAAAAACCGGGACCTACGGGCTGGTACGGCACCCGGGTGTTTTGTGGTATATCTTCTTTCTATCAGGGCTTTTTCTCATGACCGGCTCAAAAACTTTACTTTTTGCTTTGCCGGTGTGGAGTGCTGTGGACATTATCTACATCGTTTTACAGGAAAGGTTCATATTTATAAAGATGTTTGGAGAGGAATACAGAGAGTATCAGCAGGAAGTCCCCATCCTGATCCCTACACGTAAAAGCATAAAAAGATGTGTTTCCACTTTGAATAGCGGCTGATCACAAAAACCTCGGAGACCGGACTTCAAGAAGCGGCTGTAAAATAATTATTATACGTCACTATTCTTTCTTGAAAACGAATCAATAAGCAGGAATTAATGACAGGAAGTTGTATATGGAAAAAAGGACACAGGCGATAAGTCTCTTCCACCCGGTTATCCGGGACTGGTTCACTGAAAAGTACGGGCTTCCAACGGACGCGCAGGAAAAGTCCTGGCCGCTGATCGCCGATGGCAAACATGTTCTTTTAACGGCACCCACGGGGAGCGGTAAGACCCTGGCGGCGTTTCTCTGGGGGCTCAACCAGCTGGTGTCCGGTGCCTGGCATACCGGAACTGTGAGAGTCCTGTATGTATCGCCCTTAAAAGCACTGAACAACGATATAAGGGAGAACCTGCTTGTTCCTCTCGGAGAGATTAAGGAATCCTTTCTAAAAAAAAGACTCGTGTTCCCGGGTATACATGTTCTGACAAGAAGCGGGGACACCCCGGGTGCAGAACGGCAGCGTATGATCAGGAAACCCCCGGAGATACTGATCACCACACCTGAAAGTCTCAACCTGCTTTTAAGCTCCAAAAAGGCCCTCCATATATTCACCGGTATCCGTACTGTAATACTTGATGAGATCCACGCGGTCGTGGCAGGCAAAAGGGGCGCTCATCTTATCTCAGCAGTTGACAGGCTTGTCCGGTATGCCGGGGATTTTCAGCGCATAGCGCTTTCGGCGACCGTAAAACCGGTTGAGCGGGTCGCGGAATATGTCGGGGGCTTCAGGTTTGAAGTAGAGGATGGAAAATATTTATATCAAAAAAGAGAGGTACGGATAGTACAGTCCGATGACATGGAGAGATTTCGAATTGCAGTGCGTTTTCCTGAAAACGCGCATGACAGTGTGATGGAAGGCTCGAGGCAGCTGTTATGGCCGAAAGCATCATGAGCAGGGACATCGAACCGGTCAAGCCTGTGGAGCGCCCGCTGGATGTGCTTGCCCAGATCATAATATCCATGACCGGCGTGACACCCTGGAACAGGGATGATCTTTACGGGTTTCTAAAGTCGAGCTATCCATTTCATTCATTGTCCAGGGTCCATTTTGAACTCGTCATCGGAATGCTTGCGGGCCGCTACGAGGATACAAAGATACGGGAGCTAAAGCCCCGCGTGTATCTTGACAGGATCAGCAATACTGTGCAGGGCGCCGATGGGGTTCTGCTTTTGATCTACCATTCAGGCGGGACAATACCGGACCGCGGTTATTTCGGGCTCCGTCTGCGTGACTCAAAAGAAAAGATCGGCGAGCTGGACGAGGAGTTTGTCTGGGAGCGCTCCATCGGCGACAAATTCAACATGGGAGCACAGTCATGGATGATCACAGCCATAGATCATCAGAACGTTGAAGTAGTCCCCTGGACGGGCAATGTGGAGCAGGCCCCTTTCTGGAAAGCAGAGAAAGGGAACAAAGGCCATCACTTTTATAAAAAGATCGGGGAGTTTCTTGAAAGCTGGGGAGATAGGATAGGGGAACCGCTATTTTTGAAAGAGCTTCAAAGCAGGTTTTACATGGAAAAATCCGCAGCAGGTGAGCTCATAGGGTATTTGAAAAGACAGAAAGAGGCAACAGGACCCCGCCTGCCTCACAGGCACCACATTGTGGTGGAGCATTTCGACACCCCCGACAGCGCGGTGAAAGGTAGACAGTACTCCGGTAATGGATATCCCGGAAACCAAAAACCCGTCACAAAACAGTTCATCATCCACACTCTTTGGGGGGGACGGGTGAACAAGCCTTTTGATCTTAATAATCTGAAGCAACTGCTTGAAGAGCTTGAAAGCGGTAGGATCACATACAGTGAAATTCGCACAGTTTCGCCTTCGCCTTTTGCGGCCGGCCTGATATGGCAGCAGACAAAGAAACACATGTACGAAGCGGATACACCGCGTCCATCAAGTGTTTCCAGGTTGAGCGATGACCTTTTCATGGAGGTTGCGTCCTCGCAGCATTTGAGACCCGACTTAAAAAAAGAAAGTATCCGAAGGTATCAGGAGAAACTGCAGCGTACAGCCGAGGGGTATTCACCGCGTACACCTGAAGGTCTTCTCGATTGGACCCGAGAGCGTGTTCTGATACCTATATCTGAGTGGAAAGAGCTTCTTTACGCAATGGAGTCCAACCACGGTGTTGATGAAAGGGCCGTGATTCAGCCTGTCAGGGAAAAACTGGCATTAATTAAGTTGTCCGGGGCTGCTTTTCCCTCCGCGGTGACAGTTGAATCTTTACCGAAACTTATTGAAGCGGTAAAAACGGACCCCGATCATATCGGTATTTATGACATTCATGCACAAATCATGGTTAATGATCAAGACTCGATCTCCGGAGAGCCTGCAGACCCCGGGGGAAGCTATACCGCACGGACCCTTAAATATGTCAAAGAAAATCTCAAAAGGCCCGCCCCCGGGGCAGAACCGGAAGAAAAAAACGCCGATCTTGTAAATACAATTAGAGAATGGCTATTCTTCTACGGCCCGGTCCAGATAGCGTTTATTACCGAGGTCTTCGGGCTGGAAAGATCAGCTGTGATGGATCTGCTGGATACGCTAACGGAAGACAGAAGTGTTATAATCGACAGATTTTCAGAGAAGGCGCCGGGCCTCCAGGTGGGCAAGGATCTTCAGGACACTCAGGATAATGGAGCTTTCAGGAGAGGTCGTTTGCGGGCATTTTTTTCGAGGGATCAACAGTCTTCAGTTCATGTCGCCCAAGGCTTTCCTGGTTTTGAAAAACGGGCTCAATGAAGAGGCTGTTTACTGGATGAACGCATGCGATCCCGCTTCGATGTGCGGGATAAAGCTTGAAGGTTTGCCTTACCGACTCCCCCGCCGTATTTTATCGACACATCTCGTTTATCATGGTACAAGACCTGTTCTGATCTCGACCAAAAATGGGAGAGAGCTTGAATTTCTGGTCCCTCCCGGCAGTCCTTATATCACGGGCTGTCAGGGCTTTTTTAAAACCCTGCTGACCAGGGATTTCAGACCGGTACCCGCGGTCAGGGTCGGTACGGTAAACGGTTTACCCGTGCGTAACAGTCCATACAGAGAAGCCCTCGAGTCTTTCGGGTATAAAAAAGGCTACATGGATTATTCCCTGAGAAGGGGTCATTACTGACTCTGCTGTGTCTCCCCGGCCCGCGGTTTTCCGA
>DRHN01000002.1 GCA_011049595.1 Spirochaetota bacterium
AAAAAAAGCTTTGATAGAAATAATCCGTCTTAAAAAAAGAAAAAAAGCATTGACTCACTGCGGTGCGATAGAACTGGCACTGGATCAACATCAGCTTGAATCACTGCGGGAAGAACTATGATTGTAATCGATAGTTCAGCATGGATTGAATTTTACAGAAAAGATGGATTGACTGAAATAAAAAAAACTGTAACAAATGCCATAAAAGAGGATAAAGCTGCTATTAATGGAATTATTCATGTGGAAATCTTAGCATATGCTTCGAAGGCGGAAGATTATGAAAACATTGATTCTGATTTTTCATCTTTTCACTGGTTTGATTTAGGAAAACATGAATTTAAACTTGCTGCACACATAGGGAAGGAATTAAGAGAGAAGGGAATAACTATCCCGGCAACAGATCTGATTGTAGCAGCATCTGCACAAACGTCTAATGCATCACTTTTACATTATGACAGACATTTTGAAATAATTGCATCCTGCTATAATTTTTCTACCATAAGCCCACTGCGTCAATGGAAATAAATAATATTCACGACGTTTAAATGTCTCAAAAATGAAACATATTTTTCCTGTAAAGACCCTGTATAGATAAGATAAAGGAGATGATAACGATAGATTGACTATAACCTTGAAATAATTTTGCTGATTTTATAAAAATATTTTCTATAAACAGCCGAAAACCCGTCATTGAGGCGGGTTTTTTATTATTATCTAACTGGGAGAGCCGCGAAAAGAAATACGGGAAAGGTTTCCCTCAAAGGCCGCATGACTCTTGACCTGTTCAGCAACGTGAATGGATGGTTAAGTATGGAAACGATTGCTATTGCTGAAGATGAACCGATTTTTATTGAGCTGATTCAAAACTTTTTAAAAATAGATGGGTACAATTTTGTTACAGCATATGACGGAATAAAGGCACAGAGGATTCTTAAAAGAACGGGAAATGAGATTAAGGCAATCATTCTTGACTGGATGATGCCGAAATTGTGCGGAATATAGAGGACAACCCATGACCATCATGATTAGAAAGTTTGAAAACAGAACCATGAATATCCTGTCTACGCAAAGTCTCTTTGCGGGAAAGCCACATATTTTTTCTACTTCTATGATAGTATTTTGGGGGCTGTTGTGCCGGGATAAAAACGGTACGCACCATTCTCACTGAAAAGCAGAGCACACCCAAAACTCAAAAAGACAAGATACTCGTAGACTATGGTCTTTAATTTTTTTGAAATAATCTTTTTAGCCTTTCACAAAACGTTGGCCCTTGAATTGCTCAAAATTTTTTATCCCAGGTTTTAAATTAATTTCGACTTTATAATTGTTGAGTAATTTTAATTGTCATTTATTTAATCAAGAGTATCACCCACTTCTTATACATATACATATGGTTTTGCAAACTTCACATGCCACAATATTTAATAAAATGCAAGAGATAACTAGAAGAGTAGAGCGAGCTATAAAAATACCAGAGAATTTTTTAATAAATTAGAATAAGCCCTGCTAGAGGCAGGTGATAAGATTGAAAAAAATGGGGATGTAAATATAACTCTGCAGAAAATTATTTATAATTACGAAAAATGCGGCTATTGGCTAAGACCTCTGATATTGTTATTTTGAAAATATTTTTCTTGACAGAATAATTTTAAATGATAAGCTGTAACCACTATAGGGGTTACCAAATATGAATGAAACTCTTGTCAATAATCTTAAATATCTTGGTTTCAATGTTTACGAGGCAAAAGTATACATAGAGATGCTCAAGCAGTCAAATCCCCTGACAGCGTATGAAATTGCCGGGATATCTGGCGTGCCCCGGTCCAAGGTGTATGAGGTCGTCGATAAGTTGTTCGTGAAGCACGCGCTTGTTCAGACTGAAAATAGCCCTAAAAAGTATCTTGCGGTTGATCCTGATGTGATCCTGAACACGATTAGATCGGAATTCGACTCAACGATCGAGTATGTAAAAAATGAATTCAGTAAATTGAGTACAGGTGAAACCGTAGACCATATTTTTAACCTTATCGGGAAAGGGCCGGTAATAAAAAAATCAAAGGAAATGATAACAAACGCTTCAGATAGTATCCTGATAGCAACGGGCCCTAATATGCTTGCACAGCTCGAGGGGTGCCTGCATGAAGCGGAAGACAGAGGAGTTGTATTGAACATCGTGTACTACAGTGACGAAATAATAAATTTTAAAAATGTTTACAATCACATGCTCAACCAGCCGGACATAGAGAACTGGCTTAACATACTTCTGGACGTGGACTTCAAGGAAGGTCTGGCAGGCACGATGTCGGTTGATTCAGATGAAGGCCACGGAATATGCACAAAAAACGTGTATATGAATAATATATTGCAGGACAATATTGTTCATGAGATCTACCTGGGTATGCTGGAAGAAAAGTTGGGGATCGAGTATATACAGGAAATAACAGAGAGGGTGCCTGACAGGCTGTGGGGCGGTGCCATGATGGTTTTTAAGGACTATTTTAAGCTGTGAGCATTTTGGTCCAGGGCTGAAATTAACAACAGGTGATCCTGACAGCCGCTTTCTTTTTCAAGTAAATATTATTTTCATGGAGAATGAAATATGATTACAGACAATGGTGTCGTGCCGGTTAAAGGAGGCCAGACCAGATTGCTGAGCGATGAGCAGATCATTGATTTGCATGAGGCAACCGTCGAGATACTCGAAGAGATCGGGATAAAGGTGCTCCATGATGACGCGCGGGAAATCATGGAGGGAAACGGTTGTATTGTTGATCACGATAAAAAGATCGTAAAGGTGCCTGAAGATGTGTTGATGAAATTTGTCAAAAAAGCTCCGTCGGAGATCATGCTTTGCGGGAGGGACCCAAAGTATGATATAAAGCTGGATGCTTCAGATAACGTTTATGTTATGGGAGGGGCAGGTGCCCTTCATGTAATTGATCTCGAGGGCAACTACCGCCCTTCAACGCTCCAGGACCTGAGGGACCTTACAAGGCTCGAGGACACACTGGAAAATATGGACATCGCCCATTTTCTGGTCACGCCGCAGGACATACCCCAGGACGGATTCATGATGATCACCTTCGCGGAAATGCTCAAGAACAACACCAGGAACTTCTACGCGCTTGTCGGAGGATGCCGGAAAGGTTTGGAGTACGAGATTGAAATGGCATCGGTTGCCGCGGGAAGTGTCGAAGAAGTCAAAAAAAGGCCCTTTTTCGTTGCCGGGCTTTGTATAATAAGCCCGCTCACGCAGAACAGCGAATTTATAGAGGAGCTGTTCGCCTGCGGGGAAAACAACATACCCGCGTATGTGGAGTCGGATGCCCTCGCGGGGGGGACAACGCCGTTCACGATTGCGGGCACGGTGGTGGAAATAAACGCGAATGTTTTGAGCGCTATTGCACTGGCCCAGATGGCCAACCCAGGTGCGCCATGCGTGTATGCATCATCTTCCGGTATACTTGACATGGGATCTCTCAACCTCGCAGGGTCCGCGCCCGAATCCACCCTGATCCATATGGCGCAGGCCCAGATGGCCCACCACTACGGTCTTCCTTACTACGGGTCAAACACACCCGATTCAAAGCAGCCCGACGCGCAGGCCGGCTACGAACGCGCCCTGCATTTCCTCGGCTGCGCCATGGCC
>DRHN01000003.1 GCA_011049595.1 Spirochaetota bacterium
TATGAGCCTTGATTACTATGTTGATTATTATCGGGCAGTGGACATGCTGAAAGAGGAGTGGCCCGAAGTGAAGGTGGAGATTTTAGGCCCTGCTGATTATGATATTGAAGCAACACTGGCAACTATCGATCAGACTATAGCCAAAGGTGTCGATGGTCTGATTGTTATGCCCTGGGGAGAAGACTGGCTCCCGACCATTTCTCCTGATCCCCGGGTAACCTCCTTCTTATCGGATCCTGCAAAACCGAAAGAAACGACAAAAACCAACAACATTGTAATACACGCAAATACGATCAATTTCTGTTTTTTCATTGTGTTTCTCCTTTATAGTTTTTAAAATTAACCAGCAGTTTGCGGCAACACCATTAATACCGGTATTACCGGGCTTACTCTTCTAAATCACCAATTCTTTAATACACAAGCAACCTGTAACACTATTCGGGGCCACATCACCTCCTTTTTTCATTATTCGCATTTATCATCCTCACCGATACTGTCTGTTTTATAAAACCCCGTGAGCATGACTAATATCGAACCATTGAAATAAAAATTATTTGCCGAAAATCCTGCTGCCAATTTATTTTGATCAAAAAAATCTATCATAAATAATCATGCCTGCTCACAAGATCATATTTGAACACAAGATCATTGAGAACCATAGCGATAGCTCCCATAACACCTGCGTCCTGTCCCAGGGGAGACAGATAAATCTCAATATTATTTCTTAACACATCCATGGTATTCTCGTTAAACTCTTTCTTTACCGGATTTAAAAGCAGTTCACCGGCAAGTGAAATGCCTCCCCCTATTATGATCCTCTCAGGATTCAGGGAGTTTGCGAGTATAGAAAGTCCGCGGCCAAGATATCTCCCGGTTTCGTTGTATATCTCACCTGCAGCACGATTCCCCCCCCGGGCCAGATCAGCTGTATCTTTGGCAGTGATCCATTCGTCTCCCTTTTTTGCTATAAGTGCGTTCGCCTGTCTTTCGATAGCACCCCCTGATGCTACGACCTCCAAACCATGACTCACCAATTGTCATCACACGAGTGCAATTATTTACAATTGTTTTTAGACCGATCCTTTCTTCAAGTATTTGCGCGAAATTGATTTTGCACCAGTGGAGGTGCGGATTTGAAACGATAAACCCGAGATTTTTATCCACCTGGCCCGCAACCGAAACCCCAATTCCTGCTAACTTTCTTTCTTTTACACCCGCCTCTTTTATAATTTTGTGTACCTGTCGGGTTGCCTGTCTTAGAATATTTTCAACTGTGGGTTCTCTACTTGTTGGAACCCTTTCTTTCTTTATAATAGATCCTTTTAAATCCCCAACGCCCGTTACCATATTTCTTGTGCCGATATCGACACCGATCACGAATGTTTTGGAGCGGTTAAGCTCGAGCATGACCGGACGCCTGCCGCCCTTTTTGTCAACAACCCCCGCTTAATCTCTACAACATACCCGCTGTCCAATAATTCTCCTGTAATCGTCGATATTGCGCCCTTGCTCAACTTCAAATGTCTTGCTATTTCAACACGGGAAATTGATTTATTAACGCGCAGCAGGTGAAGTATCAAAGCTCTATTGAGCTCCCGGGCCATCTCAGGGTCACCCGCTCTCATTCTCATAAAGCACCTTTTATTTAACTTCTTGTTATAAAGAGGGAATTATTAAAGATATTTAAACATTCCGATGGAAAGATTCCTCATAAATCATGTATCTCATATGACAAATCTATATTTATTCCCATATAAAATCAGCTGTAACTGCGGGATTCCTCTAATATGCTGTTCAACTTCAAACGGTAATATTTAAAATCGTCCCAGTGCACACCGGGAGAGATCAGGTGATCTCCAAAGGGTATGTAGCCTCCTTTTTTTAACATCTCTTTGACCGGCTCAAGAATTTGATCGATCCTTTTTTCCCCATGCGTGATCTCAAACTTGGGTATTCCACCCATGACCTGCAGATCGGGGAAAGATTCCCTAACCTGTAAAATATCCATTCCGCAGCTTGCCTCGATAGGGTACATCCCGGTCACTCCCCCTTCGATAAAAACCGGAATTATGTCAAAACAGTCTCCATCGGTATCGACAAAGATCGCCTTTATTCCCCTGCCCCGCAGGAAATCCGTCATCTTCTTATAATAGGGGAGCATGTATTCTTTCATCAGCGCAGGTGACACCATAGAGCCCGTACCGGCGGAAATATCTTCCCAAAAAACATACATGTCCGCATCAACCTGCGACAGCACTTCCGAATAAACCGCGATCCACAGATCAGTGAACGTTTTCTGAATATCATGGATGAGCCCGGGTTCATCGTAATAATTGTAGAAGAGTTTTTCATATCCCATCAAAGTGGCCAGGGTCCCGAAATAACCGCATGGAAACCCGCCCAGGACCAGCGGATAATCCCTGTTTTTATACTTTTTCAGCAGACTATCCCAATGTTCCGGAAACCTTCCCATAATATCATCCCTGTTCAGTCTCTCCGTTTTGAGTTTTTCCCAGCTCTTCCAGTCAGTAATCGGGTATGTGAGGGGCGACGGATAATTTTCAGATTCTTTTAAAAACAGCTTTTTTACCCCCTCGACATCTCTGTACACTAACCGCTCATCATCCTCCTCAATGATCTCCACATCATACATTGGGTGAAATAAAAGGTTTACACTTATAACGATTTGACCTCTGTCCATATTGGTTGCGTTCATCACATCTTCATCAAGCGCGAAATCATTTGACGGATAGTACAACCCCCCTCCGGTAACAGCTGTACCTCCGGGAAGCTTATCTCCTTTCAGGGAGTGCCACGCGGCATTAGCTATAGAAGCCGAGGGTGTTGTTATCTTTTTAGGCACGTGCGGATAATGAACTTTTGGCAGCCCCTGCTCATACCATTTGTCAATAAGCATACCCCAGTACCCGAATTCCCATTTCGGCGGCACTATGTCTTTATTAAAGCTTACGATGGTCTCTATAAAACGTTCACGCGCATTCATTAAATTTATCTCCGAAATGAAACTGTACCCGGTTCCTCTTTACAGATGGCCGGGGGAGGGTGCCATTGTCAAAACGTGTTCAATTCGCAAACTGTTCGACCAGACTAACACAATACCTGCATCCTGTCAAAAGTTTTAGCTCGCATACAGGTTAAATCCATAAAATAATAACTGTATACTCACCTCCCTTTGAAGACGAGATCTATTTCATAAAGAACACCATCTCCATCTCGCTCCAATTTGCCCCGGGCTTTCTCGTGGGCAACTGTATTTGACAGGGGTCCGTCTCTTTCCACCACCTTTTTGTCTCAGGGTCATCTGCCATTAATTTCATGTCTCCCTCAAAATCTTTGCCTGTGTATTCAAAATAGCTGAAAAGGTATTTCCTGCCTTCCAATTCTGTCACGTAGATAGAAAAATTTTGCATGTTGGATCTTCTGAGCCTTTCAACAACAGAAGGCCATGTGTCTGCATGAAGTTTACGATAACACTGCTCTTTTTCCGGTTTTAGACCAATAACAGAGCCAAACCTTTTAACCCGGTTCTTATCTTTTTCTTCCGGCGATGGATTTGTCGGCCCATATTCCGGTCTTATTTCCTGATCTGTTCCCATTTTATTCCTCCTATATGAAAAATCCGCAATTTTCGGATACAGCCAGATGCTTTTAGTCAAGATCCAGTATCCGGTTATTATTATTCGAGCGTATATTACTTGATTTTATTGATTCCGCTTAAGGGAAGAACAGTCACCTTTTCTGTCAGCTCATACTGCTCTTTCCCCGGATAGATAACCCATAGATGTTTAAGATCCAGGTCTTTTATACCGTTTATGATAGATTTTGTTAATCGTGGAGCATCACTGTATTTGATTTCAACTCCCCAGTTTTCTCCCTTATTTTGCCAGAACAGGTCGACCTCCGCGCCTGTATGTGTACGCCAGTAATAAATATCATCCTTTCCAATCACCTTACATATTTCTTCAAGTACGAAACCTTCCCAGGAAGCCCCCACCTTATTGTGCAACATAAGCCGTTCGTAACTATCTATGGTTTGCAGAGAATGGAATATTCCCGAGTCACGCAAATATAATTTGGGGGATTTGACCA
>DRHN01000004.1 GCA_011049595.1 Spirochaetota bacterium
AGGCTATATCGTCATGTGACATGGATAGGATCTCCTCCTGTATTTGTAAAGACTTTTTTCGAGAAAAATTACAGCAGCACGCGGCATATATTCGACACCCTGTTGCAAGACTTCAGGTAAAACCCCGCCACGGGTAAAGGGTTTTTCGGTGCTTTATTTATTTTACATGCTTTAACTGATAATGTTGATCCTGGTTTTAAAAATTAATTGTTTGAGATCTATAATAAAATAGGTCATCGTTTTAAACAATTGAAAGTTGTGTAACCGATGCGCAAAATATATGTTGGAAAATTCTAATAAATCCTTTTAAGAATGGGACAGCTTTAAGCCTTATACGTTTCAATATAGTTGCACAACCTGGATAAAAAATGTAATATACATAAATATTAAAATGATAAAGATAGATTACGTTTGAGTAATATCCGGGAAGAGGAAAATGATTGGCGGCATGGGATCGTAATGATATACAAACCAGTGTAGGCCGGGCAAAGGGATAATTGTGAAAAAAATCATTCTAGACTGTGACCCGGGTCACGATGATATGGTTGCAATCATCCTGGCCTGTGCATCTGATGGGCTTGATATTCTCGGCATTACCACGGTTGCCGGAAACCAGACCGGGGATAAAACGCTCCTTAACGCGCTTAAAACACTAACATTAATAGGGGAGAAAAATATACCGGTTGCAGGCGGCTTTGACAGGCCTTTGACGGGTAAACTTGTAACTGCTCCGCATATTCATGGGTTGTCAGGGCTTGACGGGGCCGACCTGCCTGACCCGGAAATAAAACCCCTGAAAATTCACGCAGTTGATTTTATCGAGCTTACCCTGATGAAGGCGGATGAAAAAGTTACTGTTATTGCGACCGGCCCTCTTACAAATATTGCTGTTTTACTATTAAAGTCCGCGCAAATAAAGGAAAAAATTGAGCGTATCATAATAATGGGGGGCGCTGTGTATGAATCAAATATAACGCCCAGCGCCGAGTTTAATATTTACGTGGACCCGGAAGCGGCCGGAATTGTTTTGAATTCCGGTATCCCGGTAACGATGGTGACCCTCGATGTGTCGAACAAGGCTATTTTTACGTTGGAGGATATCGATAACATAAAGAGTTTAAATGGAAAGGTCTCGAGAGTTGTAAGCGGCCTTTTAAGGTTTTTTGCAGAAGCAAACATAAAGTCCTTCGGATTTGAAGGGGCTCCGCTTCACGACCCGATAACCGTTGCATACGCGGTCGACCCTGATATCATTGAAACTGAATTATATCATGTTGATATCGAAACAAAGGGCGAGTACACAAGAGGGAAAACAGTGGTCGATGTATACGGTGTCACTAAAAAAAATACCAACGCAGAAATCTCGGTTAGCCTCGACCTGGCCCGCTATAAAGATTTGATAACCGGAGCCGTTAAAAAATTTGATTGACCCGGTATGTAAATGCTGCATCTATCCTGAATAACTTCTCATAAGGGGGGGGGCGTGAAAAAGGGTTTCTTATGTGTTGTTTTCCTGGTGTGTCTTCCGGCTGTATTGATTTTTGCAGCCGATAAACCCTGGTACCATAAAACCTGGAAGGAAATGAGCGGCGCGGGGCGTTTTGAGGAAGCCGTCGAAGTCTTCAAACGCGCTGTAAAGGAGTATCCGGACGAGGCGTGGTTCTATGTTTTTATCGCCCACTCGCTAAAAAAACTCGACCGGGCAGAGGACGCGATGCCCTTTTACGAAAAAGCATTCGAGCTTGCTCCCGTCGATGAGGGTATCGTGCAAAACGTCTACTCAGGCTATCTGGCATATGCCGCTCATGTCGGGTTCGGTCTGCGCGAGTGGGAAAAGGCTGGACACCTCTATAAAAAGGCTATCGAGATCCTTCCCTTAGAAGCCGCAGCGTACAACCTGTATGGAAACACCATGAGGGTCCTCGGGATGTATCAAAAAGCCTATGCAGCATTCGAAAAAGCCTATAAACTGGACCCGGCACACGTAAACGGAAATCTAAGGGCGAACTTCAGAGCAGGCATGATCCAGGGCATGACAGGCTCAGATAACCAGAGCCGGGAATACGCGCTTCTATACGCTGATTTGGCTGTCGCGGCATACCCGGACGATGAAGGGATTCTTTTGCAGGCCTTCGAATTGTACGCCAGCGCCCGGGAATCCGGCAGAGCGTTGAGCTTGATGGAAAAGGCGGGCAGTGAAACAACCCGGCTTCTCATGAAAGGGTATTTCCATTTGACTGCCGGCAGGGAGGCCGAAGCCGAGGAACTGTTTGACGATCTCAGCAGTAAAACCCCTGACGATTACACTGTTGACGACCGTGTGGCAAAGTTTTACCGCAGTCTTGTCGAGGATCTCCCTTACGAAGCTCAGATGTCCAGCCCCTATCAGGCCAGAGCCGTCGATTACAACACCCGTGCCGTTGTCAAGTACTTTCGTGTCAACCCGTACAGCCAGGAGGTAGTGCTGTATCCGCCTTTGAGGGGACGGTTTGAATTGGGGCAGGGGGCAGGCGGAAAGTCCTATCACAACGGTCTAAAGGGTCATTACAGCTTCGATTTAACCCAGGAAATGGGTGCTTCGATTTTTTCGGTCAGCGATGGGATAGTTACCAATGTTGAAGATACGAACCTTGATAACCCTGTTGGAAGCGCGGTCAATCTTGATGCCAGGGGAAATATCATTGAGATAAAAGCAGGCAATATAATGATAAAATACGTGCATCTAAAACATGGGTCCTCGAGGGTCAGCCCGGGAGATAAAGTAAGGAGCGGGGACCTGATCGGCGAAATAGGCAATTCCGGTGTTTCCGCTGGCCCCCATCTTCATTTTGTTATCACCAATTCCGATGGAGTCACTCTCCCCGTCTTATTCACCGGGCTGCAATCCCGTCCCGGGGGATTTCAGGATGACTGGCGTCCGGCCGAAACACTGGAGACAGGATATGAGTATCTTTATGAGCCGGTTCCATAGACGATCCTGTATTTATGACCCCCGGGTGCCCGGCGCCTTCTTCACCCGCGTTGATTTCAACAAACTCGTCAAGCAGGGTGCAGGATATTAAATGTGATCACACGATCCCGGTAGGTACGGGATATCGAGATGTTTTAAAGTTGTTTTAAATTTCTTGACATAGTATTCTTATAATTGTACTGTAAATAAAAATTGAAGGGGTTTTATGAGTAAAACTGCGACTCTTGTCATGCTTGAGCTGAAAGCCTCGCTGTTGGTCGAAGGTGTGCGGGCCACTGAAGACGCATTGACAGGGCTCGGCACCGAGTTCAAGGAGCAAAACCACGGCCTTTTCGGCTGGGATATGGAAGACCACCCGGGCCTTGAGCTTCCTGATGATTTCCGTTTGCCGGATGGAACGATCGTGCAGTTTCGGATGAACTCATCGTCCCAATTCTCGATACGTTCGGAAGATGGTACGCTGAGATTGTCCCGGGCCGGTCAGGACGTGTGTGATGTTGAGTGGATAAAACGGCCTCTTTTCTACAACCGTGAATTAGCTCATAACGGGAAAATGGTTCGGATCGGGCAGATAGGGGGAGAGGACTGTCTTTTTTTCTGCTATCAGAATCACTGCAGTCACTTTGCAGGAGGTAAACAGTGCATGTTCTGCAACCTCGTTTCCACATCCAGGACGTACGATTCGGTACTGAAAAAAAAAGATGCCGAGCTCATAGGGGAAGTGGCCGGTGCTGCGTGGTCGGAAGGCGTGGTTAATCATGTCCTGCTTACAGGGGGATGTTTCTCGCATGAAAGGGAAGTGTCTGTTGTGGCCGATATATTTTCCGCCATCCGGAGGCACACTGGGTTCGACCGGGTACCCGGTACGGTCCTGCCGTCTCCCGCAAAGGGCGACGACATCAAACGGTACTATGACACGGGAGTGCGGTCAATCGGATACAGTATGGAGATATGGGATGAAGCTCTATACAGCGCGGTCTGTCCGGGAAAGTCGGAAGGGACTTCGCATGGAGAATTTCTCGGGTTGATCGAGAGTGCGGTCCGTCTCTTCGGCGAAGGCAATGTCTATGGTGTCTTTGTGATGGGGCTTGAACCAAAAGACTCTTTTTTGGAAGGCGTGAGGACCATTGC
>DRHN01000005.1 GCA_011049595.1 Spirochaetota bacterium
GTACGACACTATCACTATAGGTATGTCTCTCTCTTCACCTTCTTCCCCGTATCGCGCTCCCACCGTGCCGTCCAGCACATTCTTCAAGTCGGCCACAGCCACAACCTCATCCCTCAACCTTATAACATCACTCTGGCTCACCGAGTAAAACTCACTGCTCTTCACCTTTATCACTTCATTCACCGATGAAAGCGGTATCGCAAACAGCGCGTCACACGCCTCAACCAGTATCGCTATTATTATCGCCATCGTCAAAGGCAGCGATATCGTAGTCACCGTACCCTTGCCTACCTCCGACTTTATCCTGACCACTCCCCCCATCTCATCCACTGTCCTTTTCACAACATCAAGACCTACCCCGCGACCCGATATGTCCGTCACCTTGTCCGCCGTGCTGAACCCCGGCAGAAATATCAAACTGAATATATCCTCGTTGCTCTTCTGCCCGGCCTCCTCCCTGCTCAACAACCCCTTCTCCACAGCCTTCTTCTCTATCTTCTTCCGGTCAAGACCCTTCCCGTCGTCACTCACCTCTATGCACATGTGGTCTTGATGTAGTGAAAAGGACGGTAGATGAGATGGGGGGAGTGGTCAGGGTGAAGTCGGAGGTAGGCAAGGGTACGGTGACTACGATATCGCTGCCTTTGACGATGGCGATAATAATAGGGATACTGGTTGAGGCGTGTGACGCGCTGTTTGCGATACCGCTTTCATCGGTGAATGAAGTGATAAAGGTGAAGAGCAATGAGTTTCACTCGGTTGGGCAGAGTGATGTTATAAGGTTGAGGGATGAGGTTGTGGCTGTGGCCGACTTGAAGAATGTGCTGGACGGCACGGTGGGAGCGCGATACGGGGAAGAAGGTGAAGAGAGAGACATACCTATAGTGATAGTGTCGTACGGGGGAAAGAAGGTGGGGATGGGAGTTGACAGGTTTCTGGGCAACGACGAAATAGTGATAAAGTCGCTGAGCAGGCATTACAGGGAGATTGAGGGTTTGATAGGAGCGTCGATACTGGGCAACGGTAAGATAGCGCTGATACTGGATGTGGAGGCGATGGTGAGCAAGTATTACCGTGATGACCTGTCCGGTCACTCGTTTTTCGGAGAAGGGAATCTTGAGGTGGAAAAGAGTGAGGGAGAAGAGGAGGAGAATGTAGAAGATGAGGGAGCTGTTGAAGACCGAAAGGCGGATGATGGGGTTGAGCTCGGGGTAGTGGAAGGAGAGGATGAAGCCCAAAAGGGAGTTGGGCCTGGAGTCGATGAGGGCGAAGAGGCTGAGAAACCAGCAGAATCTGAAAAGGTGGATGAAATCGAGTTTTCGGTAGACCAGCCGTTTAAGAATCTGAGTGATGAGCAGAGGGAAGCGCTTGAGGAGATACACACGATGGGCGCGATAACGGCATCCATGTCCATGACACAGCTGATGGGTCGTGACATACGTGTGAGTTTTCCCGAGACAAGGGTAGTACTTATCAGCGAGGTTGCGAAAGAGCTGGGGGGAGAAGAAGCACAGGTCGGAGGAATATACGTGAAGTTGAAGGGAGACATATCGGGCGGGATACTGCTCGTGCTGCCGATTGATCATCTGTTTCAGTTCAGCGACATGATGTACCGGAGGGAGCCCGGGACAACAAAAGAGATAACAGATGAAGAAATATCCGGGCTTGCCGAGATGGGCAACATATTATCGGCTTCGTTTATCAGGGCCATGGCAGACACGACAAAGCTGGAAATAAATCAGGAAGTTCCCGAGATGGCTATTGACATGTGTCTGCCGGTTGTAGATTCGATACTGGCGAGGTTCAATCAGCCCGGTGATGAGATCCTGCTGACGGAGGCCGATCTGTATTACACCGAGGAAGAGCAGGCCGTGTGTAATATGCTTCTGTTCCTTGACCCCGAATCGCTTGAAAAGTTAGGGGAAGCGCTTACAGGTGGCATACATGAGGAGATCGGGGGTTGAGCATGGGAAACGGGACTTATGTCGTAAAGATGGCGGAGATAAGTGTAATTGAAAACAATGGCGGCCCACCGTTGAATCTAAAAACAACATTAGGGTCATGTGTAGGGATCATACTCACTGATAAAAAGAGCGGTGTGCACGGGCTTGCACACATTATGCTTCCCGAGATGCTAAAGAGGGACACATCTTTGGGGAAGTACGCGGATACGGCCATTCCTGCTCTTCTGACTGAAATGAAGGAAAAAGGGGCGAAACAAAAAGATATCCGTGCTTTTCTACTGGGTGGAGCGTGTATGTTCAGCTTTACCGGCTCGGTCGGGATGGCTGTGATCGGGGACAGGAATGTAGAAGCCGCGCAGAGGATGCTTGGGGAGTTTGATATACCGGTTGTTTTTCAGGAGACCGGAGGGAATTCCGGCAGAACAGTCCTGTTTAATAGCGGCACCGGTAAAGTTTCGATAAAAACGCTGCAAAAAATTACCTGATTGAAGAATGGAGCATAATTTTATGGAAAAAATGGGTATTGTTGAAATTCCGGTGTTAACCGATAAAACATTCAACGATTTTAGAGAACTTATATACCGGGAGGCCGGCATCACCTTGAGAGATACAAAGCGTATTCTTATCTCAAACCGATTGAGAAAACGGATTATTGCTTTGAAACTTAACAGTTACGATGATTACTACCGTTACCTGACTGAAACAGGTGAAGGGAAAAGAGAGCTTCCAAATTTCATCGATGCTGTCAGCACGAATGAAACATATTTTTACAGGGGGGACAACCAGTTTGGGGCGTTAAGAGAGGAAATCCTCCCAAAAATGTTTAAAAAACGATCAAAGATAAATGTATGGAGTGCTGGATGTTCATCAGGAGAGGAACCTTACACCATCTGCATAATAATTATGGAAACAGCCGGTATAACCTGGAAGGGAGAAATAGAGATCGTGGCTACGGATATCAACACTGAGGTTATAGATAAGGCCGGTGAGGGTGTTTACGGCGGAAGGACGCTCAAGTTTGTGCCTACCGGGCTTTTAGAGCGCTATTTTGATAACCTTGGTAATGAAAATTACCGTATAAAAGACACTGTTAAACAGCATATAAAATTTAAATGCCATAATATGCTCAAGCAGGACCCCCCGGGGAAAGGTTTTGATATTATTTTCTGCAGAAATGTTATGATCTATTTTGACAAAAACACCCAGGGGGAGCTTGTGGATAAAAGTTTCAGGAAGGCGATCTCGGATGAAGGTTATTTATTTATCGGTCACTCAGAATCTCTAATGGGAAAAACTGAAAGCTTTAAATACGCTCATGTGTGCAAAGCTCCGATCTATCTTCCTATCACAAGAGAGGAATAAAATGATACGTGTTTTGGTAGTCGATGATTCACCGCTGGTGCGAAAGATTGCTGCTGATATAATTGACAGCGGTACCGGTATGGAAGTGGTGGCAACAGCCCCCAGTGCTGAAATCGCGATGGCGAGGATGGAAAAGTTTAACCCGGATGTTGTGACTATGGATATTGAAATGCCTGGAATGGGCGGGATAGCCGCAATAAGCGAGATCATGGCGACAAGACCGACCCCTATTATAGTCCTGAGCGCTTTTGCGAAACGCGGCGCCGAACTCACCATGCTGGCACTTGATCTTGGTGCAGTCGATTTTATACCCAAGCCTACAAGCTCTTTATCCGGGGGCATAACGGATATCGCCCGTGAGCTTATTGAAAAAGTACGAGAGGCCAGGAAAATACATGTAAAGAAAATCGAAAAACCCGTTAAAGAAAACGAGCAGAAGGAACCTGAGCCTGCAGCAGATCAGGAGGTAAAGGAAAAGATTTTTAAGAAGTCCGGCAGCATCGATCTTGTGAGCATTGGAACTTCTACTGGCGGACCGGTCGCGTTAAGGACCGTGCTCACCCGGCTCTCGGCGAATTTTCCGGTGGGGGTTGTGATAGTCCAGCACATGCCTCCTGTTTTTACAAACGCGTTTGCGAACCGGCTCGATTCATTGTGTAAAATTGATGTAAAAGAGGCTGAAGATGGAGACTTCATTATGCCGGGTAGGGCTTTGATCGCGCCAGGTGATTTTCATATGACAGTCACAAAATTTAATACACAACCGAAGATAATTCTTCAAAAATGGAAACCCGTTTCCGGGCATCGCCCTTCTGTTGACGTATTGCTCAGTTCAGTAGCCCGCGAGTACGGGGATAAGGCGATCGGTGTTATCATGACGGGAATGGGAAAAGACGGTGCGGACGGCATGTCCGAGCTGAAGAAAAATGGGGGGTATGTGATCGCACAGGATGAAGGATCATCAGTTATTTACGGAATGAACAGGGAGGTAATAAGGAACGGGGATGCGAATGAAGTTGTCCCGGTGTACAATATCCCGGACCGGATCGTCAGCCGGCTCTAAATGTTGGAGTTTAAATAATTGCATTACAATAGAGGTGATACCCATGAAAATTTCAGAACGGTACAATATTGAAAATCTGAAAAACAGAAGTGCTGAAACGGTCTTTAATAAATTAGAGACAATTCTTGAAAAAACGGACGATTTTTGCCATTGTGAAGAGTGTATATTAGATCTTATCGCTTATACCTTGAACCATGTAACACCATTCTATGGAACATCGCTGCTGGGTCCTCTTCATCCCAGAAAGGATAAGGTGAAAAAGCTGGAAATAGAAATTGATCTGGCAATTAAAGCAGGAATTAAAAAGATTACCAAACATCCTCACCATGAAGAATCAAAGCAGACAGAAGCTGTTTAATGAAAAGGTAATCTTATGAGGGATCAATCCCAGGACAGGGAAAAATATTTTGAAGGTATTCGGGACATTGTCGATGACAGCAGAATTGATCTGCCCGGATCACCAAATATTTTGATAGTTGATGATGAAAGCAGCCTGTTAAAACTTATATCTTCGATTTTGATTACAAGCGGCTTTACCAGTGACAGGGCGTATAACCTTAGTGAGGCGCACAAAGCGCTTTCCAGGAAAAGGTATGATATAGTGTTCCTCGACCTGGGCCTGCCGGATGGGTCAGGTTTTAAGGTCCTTGAGAAGGCGATAGAAATATTCCCTGAAACCCTGGTTGTTATGATAACTGGTATCCATGATCTGCAGACAGCTGTCAGCGCTATCAGAAAAGGTGCTTTTGACTATATCACCAAGCCTTTCTCTGTAATGCTTTTTCAGGACCGGTTTGCAACGGTTATAGAGGAATGGAAATCCAGGACATTTACAAAATCATATCAGAAGTATCTGGAGATGCTGGTAAAAGAAAAGACGGACGAACTTACCGATACGGTGAGTAAGATCGAGCATGTTCATGACACAACAGTTTTCGCACTGGGCGCGGCACTGGACCTGCGTGACCCTGAAACCGAGGAGCACTGCAGGCGTGTTTCTGAAAACAGTGTCAGGCTTGGGACGGTCCTGGGGATTAAAGGGGATAATTTGAGAAATCTTAAATGGGGGTCCTACCTTCACGATATAGGCAAAATAGGTATTCCCGAGAACATCCTATTGAAAAAAGGCCCGTTGTCTGAAGAAGAGTTTTCGGTAGTTAAAAAACATTCTATTTTAGGGCAGTCAATGATCAAAAATATTGATTTTTTAGCCGAAGCGTCAGAGGTTGTTCTTTATCATCATGAAAAATATGAAGGGAGCGGATACCCTCTGGGTCTTCGAGGCAGCGAAATTCCACTTTTCGCCCGGATATTTGCAATTGTGGACGCGTTTGATGCTATGGCTTATGACCGCCCATACCGTAAAGCACTTGGATTAAAAAAGGTTATAAAAGAATTAATTAGATGCTCAGGGACGCATTTTGATACTGAAATACTTAAAAAATTTTTACAAATTCCTCCCGCCGAGTTGAAAGTAAAGGTTTGACAACGATTGATCGTTCGATGAGGTGATTTGGAGGGTTAAAAATACCGGGCAAAGCAGGATCCAGGGATTTGCGAACTAATATGGGAAACAGATTATCAGATAAGAGGGACAGCCAATGGAGCCGATTTTAGGGATTGATTTTGGGACAACGAATTCAGCGGTGGCAATTTTCAGCAAAGGCAGGCCGGTAACGATTCCGAATGAATTCGGCGGGCAGATCATCCCCAGCGCAGTGTATATCGCTGATAACGGGGACATTTATGTAGGTGAATCGGCAAAAAACGTGGGAATTCTGCATGTGGATTCAACGGTGCTGTCAGTAAAAAGGGAGATGGGCACGGGTGTTAACCATTTTATCAACGGGAAGAACTACACCCCTGAAATGATTGCCTCCTTTATTTTCGAAACTCTCAGAAAGACAGCGGAACATAAAAGCGGCCGCGGGATCAAAAAAGCTGTTGTGACAGTTCCTGCTTATTATGATGATAAAAAGAGACAGGCTACGAGAAAAGCAGCGCAGCTGGCGGGACTTGAAGTAGTAAGGATAGTAAACGAGCCTACCGCTGCTGCAATGGCATACGGGGTAATGAGTGACAGGGAGGGAAGAGTCCTCGTATTTGATCTCGGCGGAGGGACCTTTGATGTGTCGATCTTGAACATTAAAGGCGGTGTATTTGAAGTCCTCGCGACTCGCGGGGATACGCGTCTCGGAGGAAATGATTTTGACCGTAAAATAGTGGAAGTCCTGGTTGAACGGTTTATGGATGAGACTGAAATCGATCTTAGAAAAGATAAGTTCGCTCTTCAAAAAGTTTATGAGGAGGCAGAAAAGGCAAAGAAGACTTTGTCGGACCAGAGAATCGTGGAGATTGAAATACCTTTTATTGCGGCTGATGAGAGCGGGCCTCTGCATCTGACCACAAAGTTTACCCGTTATGAATTTGAAGAATTAATAACCGGGTATATTGAGAAAACGTTGCGGCTGACAAAAACGGCATTGAGAGATGCGAAATTGACACCGGAAGATATAGACATGTTTTTATTTGTCGGAGGTTCAACTCGTATTCCCATTGTCCGGAAAAATCTAAAGAACCTTTTTAACAAAGAGCCTGAAGGGAGCGTCTCCCCTGACGAGGTAGTGGCGCTTGGTGCTGCGGTTCAGGGAGCGGTCATGTCCGGCCGGATACATAAAATAGCACTGGTGGACGTAACCCCCCTGGGCCTGGGGGTAGAAAAAGAAGGCGGTGCAATGGTCAATATGATCAAAAGAAACGCCGTACTTCCCACCGAGGCATCCGCAATTTTTACTACGGTGCAGGACTACCAGAAAGCTGTCATTATCCATGTTCTGCAGGGTGAAAGACCGAATGTTTCCGATAATATTTCACTGGGATCATTCCGTCTGGATGGGATAAGGAAAGCATCTAAAGGTGTTCCTAAAATAGAGGTAAAATTTGAAATTGATGTCAGCGGTATCGTCAGAGTGTCCGCCAAAGATCTCGACACCCGGTGCGAGTATTCCGTAAAACTGGATCAGGCTTCCGGCCTCTCCGAGGAGGAAATATCTGCTGTAATTACAGATGCAAGAGTCTCAGAACTCGAGGACCTTCAGTTCAACAGTGAACGGCAGGGGCAGGTTTGAAATAGAATTTGGGTCAAGCCGGAAGGCTTCATTGTAAGGTAACGCATTGTAATGTAACGCATTGTAATGTAACGCATTGTAACGAACATGATATAATATTTTTTAAATAATGGTGGAGGAGGATAAAAAATGACAAAAACGGCAGAATGGTACCAGTGTACAAGGGTCCTTGGAGTAAGATCTGCAGCCGGGTTTAATGAAATACAGGCTGCCTATCGAAGACTGGTATTGAGA
>DRHN01000006.1 GCA_011049595.1 Spirochaetota bacterium
GCTGCAGTCGGATGACAAACGTATTGTCATACACTTCGTTCCCTTTCATGGTTCATGGCTGAACATGATTGAGATATGGTTTGGTATCCTCTCCAAACGATTTCTAAAACATCAGGCATTTCGATCAGAACTCTTCTTAGCAGAAACGATATTAAAATCAATCGAGATCTGGAATGGTGTATTCGCCCATCCTTTCACCTGAAAATATACAGGGGAAGGACTACACGAAAAGGTCATCAGTCGCTTCAATAAGCAACTTCTTATCGGAAACAGACAGATGGACATTCAGTTCCTCACGAAACAATTACTTCTCATGTTCAACATCGCTCATATATATCCAGGTAAAGTTCAAAAAAGGGAATGGAAACAGCTATGTGACTTACTTGTCGAAAAACGTGACTACCTTAACAGCATAATCGATGTTTGTAAAAATGAAAAGCTTAGAATCAAAGCTCATCAGGCATTTGATCAGCTAAACAAAATCCTAATCTAGTGAGTCAACACGGCAAGCCCGAGGGGTACACATGGAGATGACAAATTGCCAAAATAAAGAGCGGGATTTATGATACAATGCACTACGCTACCTATGCGTAATAGTTTAAAAAGATTTGGATATTTTTGCTCTATAGCCATAATTTATTCTCCTTGTTCAATAATTAATATTAAAATATAAATTCATGATATTCTTTCTTACGTAATAATTATATTATGATACCTCCGGTTCTTTGTCAACAATTTGAGGATAAAAATCTATTTTAACAAATAATAGTGTTTCATTCGCATGATATTATTTATATTTTTACCATTTAACAAAATTTTATCGATAATACCAGGTCCCAGGTTTCCTTATTATCCAGCTTTTCCGGAAAGGGTGTGTGAGTAGGAGTGTCCACCCGTATTTTTTTGATTCCGCAGTCAACACAGAGCTCCAAATGCCTGTCATGGCATTAGGAAGGGTCAAGGAAAAGCAGAAGGATTATATGCGCAGTTTTGTGAGGGCTGCCTGAGATAACATTTTGCGGCTTATAATTTTAATATATTGTGAAAAATGATTGGAGAGATGCATTTATAGGATTTTACGATTGTTTAAATTTGGGATATTTTTGACTGAAACATCTATTATAAAGGGGTTAAGAAGGTTTAAAGGAGGCATTTAGAGATTTTTCTTAGATTTTTAATTTTCATCCGTAACAATTTGTATTTTTGTTACTCAGTTCCATAAAATGTTAACAGCGCAAACGCCTTAATATAAAAACCTATTGACAGCAATAAAAATCCGTGATAAAATCCCCGGATAGCAAAATGTGTTAAATACTACCATGATATGGAGGAAATAGTGACCGACTTGAGGATAAGAGAAATGAGGCCCTCTGACAAATCAGAAGTTTCAGAACTTATCTGTGTTTCAACGAACCAGTGGTATTTGATGCACGGTTTTGACGCGAATTTTCCGGGAGGGCCGCGGGTCACTGAAATATTTTACGATGTGTACAGCGTTCTTGAGGGCAGTTGGGGGATCGTGGCTGAAAATAAAAAGACCAGCCGGCTGATGGGTACCTGTTTTTACCACATCCGACCCACCCACGTTGCTCTCGGTATAATGAATGTGCACCCCAATTATTTCAAACTTGGCGTTGCCCGAAGTCTCCTCAAATACATTACAGACATCTCGGACAGAGAAAATAAACCTCTCCGGCTTATCTCGAGCGCTATGAATCTTGATTCCTATTCCCTGTACAATCAAGCGGGGTTTATACCACACTTTATATATCAGGATATTTTACTAACAGTCCCCGAAAATGGGATCAAAGATGATATCCCCGGGTTAAAAAACGTGCGTCCTGCTACGCTTGGCGATGTCCCCGGCATGGTGAATTTAGAGCTTGAAATAAGCGGTATTCAACGCGGCGGTGACTACGCTTATTTTATCGAAAACCGTGATGGTTTGTGGCATGTTTCGGTTTGGGAAGGGAACAACGGTGAGATAAACGGTTTTCTCGCTTCCTGTTCAGGTCACGGTTTCAATATGTTGGGGCCGGGTGTCTCGCGCGACCAGGAACAGGCCACTGCGCTTATCCTCCAGGAGGCAAATCAAAATAAAGGGAAAACCATTCTTTTCATCATACCTGCCGAAAGCAGCCGGCTGGTGAAGAGGATGTATGAATGGGGAGGCAAAAACAACGAACTTCATTTTTCCCAGGTCCGGGGAGAGTTTACACCTTACAGCGGCGTAATTATTCAGACATTCATGCCCGAAACCGGTTGAAATAACAACCGTAATGGGCAGCGGATATGATTTTTCAATAATTTTCACAACTGTGTAAAGATCGCGAAAAAAGTGTATAACCCTGGAACCTGATAAAGTGTGCAAAGCAGATGCCATTCGCCGGACTCGAAAAACCTGCCCGGCCTGGCTGTGACCTGAGGTGTCTCCGGCAATAAATGGGCAGAATCTAATGAAGAGAAAATAAGGGTAAAACTGATTTTACATGAATAGATATCACACTCCGGAGTATGCGGTAAACCCTCCTTCAACCGGCACCACAGCCCCCGTGGCAAAGCTTGCGTGGTCGGAGGCGAGCCAAAGGACAGCCCCGGTGATCTTGACAGGTTTTCAAAGTCTCGCCATGGGGTAAAAGCCCATTATTTTTTTTCTGTCACCATGCGATATTATTAATTTCTGTCAGAAGGAATATCTGTGGTATTTATATCCTGAGATAGAACACCTGGCACAGAACGGTATTCTTTTAAGACTTCTTTTCTGTTTTTCCGGGTCAGAAGTCCATAGTATTTGATCGTAAATATCTTTTTTCTTGACATAGTTTTAATTAATGGTATGTGCCTATCCTTTTGACTCCCGTTTTATGAATTTGTCATAGGGTATTGAGTTTCTTGCACTGGTTAACCAATAATCGTTTGAAATACGGCCATCAGCTTTTATAAAAGTACTCGAATTACGCATCCTCATCCGAAAAGGTCCCGAAATTTCATAAATGTCCGTTTAAAGCCAAGCCTTGGCATACTGCAAAGTTACCCTGAAACACCTATGGGAGTCAAAGGGATAGGCATATAATGGTAATATCGTATAAAAAAAATAGTATGCATTTGATAGATGCTTGGGGGAGTTCCTCGATGTGCTGCTGGCGAGCCTCGGGGTGTGTATTCCCGAGATCATCATGAACGGCGGCATCGAGTACATGAGCCTCCTTGATATAGAGGTTCAGTCCGCGCTGCGGGATCTGAAAACCGCGCAGAAAGCGCTCGACAACGCGGCGAAGGTATGGGAAGGCGTCACCGAACTGTACGGCCGGGATGATCAGATCGAGCAGTGGAGGCAGCTGAAGCAGTACTTCCCGCAGTCCGTCCATGATGCGGTTGCACGAAAGACGTAGTCTATGAAAGCGATTAGACTATATTTTTTAACGGCAGGGCACCGATGATGGTGTCCTGCCAAGATAAATATAGCCAGTCCGGGGTATTTCATTTTCGCAACAATTTTTTATTGGAAAAAAGATGAAAATTTTTTTAAGAAGATACCGTTTCCCATTGCCCTTATTATACCGATAGAAATGGTGTTGCTTTTTTTGCTCGTTTTTCCCCTGATCGTTGAAATCTGGGTGAGTCTCACGAATTGGACGCCGCTGATGGGACAAACTGTTGGCATGCGAAGTTCGTGGGTCTGAAGAATTACTTCGAAATTATCTTCAAGGATCCCAGGTTCATCATGTCAGTCGTCCGCACTATCCTCATAACCACCGTAAGTATCCTGGTCGAAAGCGGCCTCGGCCTCGTCTACGCTCTGCTCTTTATAAAGGACTTCAGGGGAAAGAAGATATGTGTATCGATCATGCTCCTGCCGATGATGATAATTCCCCTCGTATCGGGATACAACTTCTTCATGCTTTTTATCGAGAACGGCCCGATCAATCAGGTGTTGGGTTTCCTGCTCGGCAGGCAGGTCGTTTTCCACTGGATGTCCCACCCGACGCTCGGTCTCATTACGATCATGATAGCTGATATCTGGGAGTGGACGCCGCTCATGTTCCTGATACTCATGGCGGGGCTGACATCGGTCCGGGAAAGCCAGGTCAATGCTGCGGTTAGTCTCGGTGCGAAGAATTTTCAGATATTCCGTATGCTTACCCTGCCGTTGATCAAGCCCATCCTGCTCATAGCAGTGGTCATCAGGGGAATGGAACTCTTCAAGATTTTCGATATTGTGTTCATTCTCACGTGAGGCAGTCCGGGTACGTCCACGGAAACCATTTCCTATTATCTCTACGCTGCAGGCTTCACCTATATGCGGCTTAGTTACATTGCCGCCGGTGCGTTCATCGTGCTGGCTATCTTCCTGACGGCTTCTTACTATATTCTGAAACCAGTTGTTAAGGAAATCGCGTGAGGAAATACCCATGAGTGTTACACCTTATTACAAAGAAGGAAGCAAGGTCTCAAGCATACTCAGGTTTGTGGCAATCGGTTTTATCATCCTGGTCACACTTTTTCAATTTTTCTGGATGATCTCGACGTCCTTCAAGCCTGTTACCGAATGGACACCGCCCAGGCCAAAGTGGATACCGGGTGAACCCACGCTTTACAATTACAAGACCGTCTTTCTCGGCCCGGGCAGGGCGAAGGGTGGATGGTGGCAGTCCGATGCGGGGGTTCGTGATCCCGCTCGTCGTCATGTTTGCCGCCCTCAGGTTGCTCGATACCCGGCTCGGACTCATCATTGTGTACACCGGTTTCACGCTGCCCTTTTCGGTCTGGATGATCAAGAGCTTTCTGGACGATATCCCTCACGAACTCGAGGAAGCAGCTGTCGTGGATGGTATGACGAATTTCGAAGCGCTGCTCAAGGTGACTCTGCTGCTTGCAAAAGGCGGAATCTCTGCGACCGCCTTGTTCATATTCATCCTCAACTGGAGCGAGTTTCTCATCGCCTTTCTGCTCACATCGACGAGGGTGACGACAATTCCGATCCTGATCTCACGGTACTTCAGCACGACGCAGGGGCATCTCTACGGTCCTCAGGCGGCACTGGGAACCATTGGCGACGATTCTCCGGTGATTATCTTCGGATTCATTATTCAAAAACACCTGGTCAGGGGTCTGACCTTCGGTGCGGTTAAAAAATGAGCTGCGAGGAGCTGACATTATGAAGCTCGTTTTGGAAGAATCAACGAAACGGTTTGGAGATCTGGTTGCCGTCGACAACCTGAACCTTGATATCGAGGATGGGGAGATCGTGTCTCTCCTCGGCCCATCGGGAAGTGGAAAAACGACCGTTTTGAACATGATCTCGGGATTCGAGCGGCCGAATCACGGAAACGTGTATTTCGGCGGAAAAAGTGTCAATGACATACACCCCCGGGAGCGAAATGTTGGAATGGTCTTTCAGGAGTATGCCATTTTCACTACCATGAACGCCTACGAGAACATCGCATTTGGACTTCGGGTGCGGAAAATTCCAAAAAGACAGATAGAGCGGTAGGTAACGGAAATAGCGAGGAGTCTCAACCTCCGGGATGTGTTGTACCGGAACATCAACAAGCTCAATCTGAGCGAGCTGCAGAGGGTCGCGCTGGCGAGGACGTTGAGCACGAAGCCTTCACTTATGCTCCTCGATGAGCCGCTTAGCAACCTCGATGCCGCACTCAGGGAGAAAACTCGTGTCGAGCTGAAGCACTTTCACGATCGCTGGGGTATCACCATGATTTATGTGACCCACGACCAGATCGAAGCGATTTCACTGGCAAACCGTGTCGCCATCATGAAGCAGGGGAAGCTGCAGCAGTACGACACGGCCCGGACGATTTACCGGGAACCCGCAAACGTGTTCGTAGCGCAGTTCATCGGGATCCGGCCCGAGCACATCACAGTATCGAAGACGAAAAAATCGGAAACCGCCCTGACTGCCGAGGTATATGCTGTCGAACCTCTCGGGCTAGAAACTATCCTCGATCTGGAGATCGATGACACCATCATCAGGGCTCTCGTTGAAACGGAATACTCAGCCGAAGTTGGTGAGCGGATGTACTTCGGTGCAGCAGTTGATAAGATGAATCTCTTCGACGCTGAGACGGAAAGGAACCTAAAGGTAAAAGGGTGATTCAATGGCGCAAATCGAGATAAAAGGAATTAAAAAGGCCTTCGGAAAAGTTCAGGCCCTGGACGGGGTCGAGTTCAGGGTCAGAGACAAGGAGTTTTTCTGTCTCGTCGGACCGACCAATGCGGGAAAGACGACGACGCTTCGTATCATCGCCGGCCTGGAAAAACAGGACGGGGGAGACGTTCTGTTTGATGACATGCTCATAAATGATATGCATCCGAGAGAACGCGATGTTGCCATGCTCTTTCAGAATCTCGCACTCTACCCGAACAAGACAGGTTTTGAGAATATAGCAACACCTCTCAGGATTAAGAAATTTCCCGATAGGGATATCCGTGATCGGATTCACGAAGTCGCAGATATTCTGCATATAGCACATCTCCTTGACCGGTTGCCCGGCACGTACAGCGGCGGTGAGCGGCAGAGAGTCGCCCACGGCAGAACGATTATCAGACGTCCAAAGGTGTATTTGTTCGATGAACCACTGAGCAACCTCGATGCGATCCTGAGGGTGGAGATGAAGTCGGAGCTGAAGAGACTGCAGCGTGAGCTGGGACAGACCATGGTCTTTGTGACGCACGATCAGGTTGAGGCAATTTCGATGTCCGGTCGTGTCGCGGTTTTGCACCAGGGAAAAATACAACAAATCGGTTTACCCTCTGAAATCTTCAACAAACCGGCCAACATGTTCACAGCAGGATTCTTCGGGTCGCCACCCATGAGCTTTTTAAAGTGTTCCGTCGAAAAACCCGGTGACCGGACCATGCTGACCACAATAAAAGTAGTTCTTGATGTAACGTCATTTTCAAAGTATCTCTACGGTTACCGTTCCGTTCGATTGGGGATCCGGCCCCAGCACGTCAGGGTCGGGAAAAGCGGAGGGGGAGAGGATTTCAAGGTCCAGGCAATCGAGCCCCTCGGGTACAAATCCGTACTCACCTTCGAGGTGGAAAATGACATTCTGCTCGCGGTGGTTCCCGCGGAACTGGGGATCAAGAGCGGCGATTCGGTCGGCGTATCATTCGATACGGAAAAGGTATACATTTTCGACGAAGAAACGAACCGCGTTATCGTATGATGACCGGTTGCGACTAAACATTTAAAGGGCAGGAAAGGCATGATGTGGAAAAATGGGTGGATAGCCATAAACCGTGTACCGAAATGTAACGAAGGTTCAATGGCGTTATCATAAATAATATCAATAATAATATCAAGGGGGTCTGTATGAAACTTGGAATGCTCACAGTTATGATGGCAGACCAGCCGGTCGAGAAGGTCCTCGACCTGATGGTGAGTTACAAGATGGAAGCGGTTGAGTTCTATTCGGGTGCCATGTTTCCAAACGCGCACTGCAATCCTGATGAGCTTCTCGAAGATGACGCGAAGCTGAAAAACTTCAGGAAGATGCTGTCCAGCCGAAACATGTTCATCAGCGCACTTTCCTGTCATGGAAACCCCCTTCACCCCGATCCGAAAATCGGTCCCGTACACGCAGAGTCCATTCGAAAAACAATTCTCCTGGCCGAGAAACTCGAGGTCGATCGTATTATCGGTTTTGCGGGATGTCCGGCTGGCTGCGAAAAGGATACCATGCCGAACTGGGTGCATGAACCCTGGCCGGACTGGTTTCCGGAGATGCTCGAGTGGCAGTGGCAAAAAAAGCTCATCCCCTTCTGGAAGGATATGGCGAATTTTGCGAAACAGCACAGGGTGAAATACTTCTGCTTCGAACTGCATCCGGGTGACATGCTCTACAATCCGGAATCTCTTTTTAAGCCCAGGGACGTCGTGGGTGAGGAGATATGTTGCAACTATGACTCGAGCAATATCGAGTGGCAGGGTATCGACACGCTCGATGCTATTCTGGCTTTGGGCGAAACGATCAAGCACGTGCACGCGAAGGACTGCAAGACCTATGTGAAAAACGCGCGTGTCAATGGAACCCTGGATCCGAAACCCTACAGCGATGAGCTTCATCGGTCCTGGAACTTCAGGACCGTCGGCTGGGGGCATGGACAGGAATACTGGAGCCAGTATCTCATCAACCTTCGAATGATCGGCTACGACTACGTCCTCAGCATAGAGCATGAGGACAGCCTCATGTCTGCTGCCGAGGGGCTCGATAAGGCGGTTAACTATTTGAATACGATCATACTGAGGCAGAAACCGGGTCCCATGACCTGGGCATAAAGCCCTGTCATAATTGTGTAAAATAAATAGCATGTCTCAATGGAAATTAAATATCAGGAACCGTTTATTTGGCCTGACTGATATCACACACCGGAGTAAGCGGTAAACCCTCCGTCAACCGGCACTACGGCTCCTGTGACAAAGCTTGCTTGATCGGAGACGAGCCAAAGGGCGGCCCCGGTGATCTCGGCGGGGTTTCCCAGCCTCGCCATGGGGACAAAACCTATTATTTTTTTTCCTCTTTCGGTCATTTTACCTGTGTCTTTTTCGATCAATAAAAATTTGTTCTGCTCCGTTAACATGAAACCGGGGGCGATAGCGTTTACGCGGATTTCGGGAGAATAGTTTTGCGCCATGTGTACAGCCAGCCATTGTGTAAAATTGTTCATGGCCGCTTTTCCACTTGAATATCCGATCGCCCTTGTGAGCGGTGATATGCCGGCTATACTTGATATATTGAGTATGACCCCTGATCTTTTTTCCGCGAAGACGCGCCCGGCTGCCTGTGAAGGAATTACGGCGCTCATGTAATTAAGGTTCATCACTTTATTTAAATTTTCAGGCTCAATGTTAAAAAAATCGATCTGGGCGGAGGTTGTAGCTTCCGCCCGCGCCGTTGATCAGGATGCCCACGGTGCCGTACAGTGAAATTGTGCTGTTCAAAGCCTTTACAGCACTGGTTTTATCCAAAACATCGCACTCGACTGCCGCCGCGTTTCCGCCGTTCAAAGATATATCTTCGGCTTTTTTTTCGGCTGCCGCAAGATTTACATCCCA
>DRHN01000007.1 GCA_011049595.1 Spirochaetota bacterium
CGCGCCGTCGCCGATGATTTTTATCTCGTTGTTCTTTTTATCGATGTGCTGCAGGTCGCCGTAGTACACACTCAGCGATTTCAACACGGCACTGACAACGCTGCTTCTCACGAAGCTGAGCAAAGAACGTGTGTACTACGGCGACCTGCAGCACATCGATAAAAAGAACAACGAGATAAAAATCATCGGCGACGGCGCGTGCCCTCCGTCTCTTGCGGGAAAGCTCGGCCCGGCCGGCTTCGGGGAACACGGGATCCCTACGGAGGGTGAGGCCGGCGGTCTTGGTGTAAAATTGATCTGCAAAGTAGGCGAGGGTGTCATCGCCCGCCTGGGGAGAGTGAACGGCGAGTTTGAGATGATCATTACGCCTGTCTCGATCTTTGAGCCGTCGGCCGATAATTTAAAATCGAAACTGGCCGAGTCGGGTATACCTTTCTGGCCCCACGGCTTTGTGACTGCCCTATGCGACATTGAAGAACTGGTCCAGCACTGGCCGAATGAATACGCGTGCCTGGGATATGGAAGCGACCTGCTCCCTGCCCTGGCAGATTTCTGCGAAATTACGGGAATAAAAACTATACTCCCGTAGCGGTTTGTCCGCGATATGGAGAAATAAATTGAAGATCAAGGAAAGAGCCCTTCTGTTTGAAGATTATAAACCCAGGACCCAACTCGTGAGAGAGGAGCATATACCGGAAAAAGCCAGGCACCCTGTTGTTGAAAGCCACAACCATCTGTTTGGTGAGCCAAAACCGGAAGACATGGTGGAAATCATGGATAAAATAGGGGTGCGGGTATTTGTCAACCTGACAGGGAATTCGAAATTCACCTTTATCGAAAAAGGATACAGCGCGAGCCCCAGAAATATTGATTATTTTTTTGAAAACTATGTGCAAAAATACCCTGACAGGTTCATATGCTTCACCATGTCAGACTTCGCTAATACATCTGATAAAACACTGATAAAGGACAGCCATTTCGCGGAAAAAGCGATCAGGCACATGGAAGAGGACATCAAAAAAGGTGCCCGCGGTTTGAAAATATTAAAAGAGCTCGGTCTGAGGTTCAGGGACAAATCGGGAAAGATTGTCCGTGTCGACGATGAGCGGCTTTTCCCGATATGGGAGCGGGCGGGTGAGCTTGGGGTACCGGTCCTTATACACACAACCGACCCGGCCGGGTTTTTCCATCCGGTCGACATGCACAACGAGCATTACCCAACCCTTGTCACCGCCCCAGGGTGGAGCTTTCACGGTTCGTACTATTCAAAAGAGCAACTGCTGGAACAGAGGGACAGAATGATATCGTTGCACCCTAAAACCACTTTTATCTGCGCCCATGTGGCGAACTTTGCGGAAAACCTGGGATACGTCTCCGCATTCCTGGACTCCCACCAAAACGCGTATATGGACTTTTCAGCCCGCATCGATGAGCTCGGCCGGCAGCCGTACTCTGCCAGGGAATTCATGATAAAGTACCAGGACAGGATCCTGTTCGGTACCGATATGCCCTTAAAAGCGGATGCTTTCCGGGCCTATTTCCGCTTTTTGGAGACCGGGGATGAATACTTTGACTACCCCGACTATTTGGGCAGGGCCGGATACGGCAGGTGGGGTATTTACGGTCTTTACCTGCCCGACCAGGTTTTAAAGAAGATTTACCATAAAAACGCCTGTAAAGTGATACCCGGGTTAAAGATTTGAAACTATCAAATGGATAAGAAGGTTTCTGCTCCAGTGTTCGATTTTTTGCCCAAAAAGAAAATTTCATAAAGCCCCAAAATGGATTATAATTATAAATAGAAATAATACGCAGAAAGTAGATGAAAACGAGGGGAACAGCATGTATGGTGAGCTGCATGATGAAGCGCTTACTGATGTCTACAGGGAATACACCAAAGCGCTCGGTACAAGACAAAAAACTGTAGTTTTAACCGAAGGTATAAAAAATATATTTTCGAACCTCAATAAATACCTGGATAACCGGGAAATATTTATGGGAAAATCAAAACTGTTTATAAACGCCCTGGCCAATGTTCTTGACAGATTTTATTTTCACGATCCCGATTTTAAAACCAGAATAATGTTTGAGGCAAAGGCATACATATTAGGGTTAACCGAAGAACTCCCGCCTGAATAAGGCGCGCCATTAGAAAAAGCTCATTCAAAAAATGATTTTATCGGTGTTTCGGCCTCAACTCCTGTTGCAAGGTCCTTCTCAACAACTGTTCCCGTTGAAATTTCGTCGGCCCCGAGTATGAGGACCTTTGCCGACCGGACCCTGGAAGCCCTGGCCATCTGCTTTTTCACCGGGATCAATTTATAATTGTACTCTACCCTCCTGCCCCTGTTTCGAAGAGACCTGGCGATCTTAAGTGTCAGGTCCAGCTCATTGTCGGTTACACGCACGATGAAATAGTCTATTGATTTCTCATATGGAGGGACCAGGCCCTTTTCCGCAAGGATCTCACCAAGCACTACATCACCCATCCCGAACCCGCATGCCGGTATATCCACACCGGAAAACTCTTTCAGCAGGTTGTTGTATCTGCCTCCGCCGCATATCGCCCTCATTTTTTCGCTTCTGCCAAAGATCTCAAACACCGTGCCGGTGTAGTAATCGAGGCCTCTCACTACGGTCGGGTCGAATGCGCAAAACTCATTGATTTCGGCCGCTTCCAGCAGAGAAAAAACATTCAGCAGCGCCTCCTTTCCACTGTTCGTGACCTCGAATGTTTTCAGATCTCCGGCACTTTTTAGGGACAGGTATTTACGCACCGCTTCATTCTGCGCACGGTAAAGCCCCAGTTCTTCGAGTGCGCTGGAAGTGGTTTCACTGTTTACCTTTGCCGCGTTATCGATGATCTTATAAAGAGCCCCGGTAATGCGTTTATCAAAACCAAGGCTGCTGAAGTATCCTGAAACAAAATTCCTGTTATTTATCCTTACCACAAAATCTTTTTCAGACAGTCCCAGCCTGCATAAAGAGTCCACTGCCACGGAAATCACTTCAACATCCGCTATTCCCTCATCCTCTCCGATAATGTCCACGTTATACTGAAAAAACTCTCTCAGCCTTCCCTTCTGAGGTTTTTCATACCGCATGCACCTAGGTATGGAAAACCACTTGATCGGCTTTGGCACCTCGTTCTGTATCCTGGACACCATGCGGGCAATCGTCGGGGTGAGCTCCGGTCTCAAGGCAAGCTCACGGCCTCCCTTATCGGTAAAATTATAAAGCTGTTTGACGATTTCTTCGCCGGATTTGATGCGGTAGAGATCGAGGGTCTCTATAACGGGGCCATCGAATTCCTCAAAACCGTAAGAAAGGGCAGTTTCCCTCCAGACACGAAAAATACGGTTCAACCGGTAATAAATCTCCGGAAAATAGTCCCTCATCCCTCTCACTGACAGATCAACTTTCATAAGCCGGGTCTCCATTTAAAAAAAGTAATAAACGTTTATAGGCTCCAAGTTACTAATAAAAGCGGTCCAGACAAACTTACCAGCCGGTTTGAGCGGGAAATTGTCATAAGCCGGGTGCTACATCTTTCTGGATTTAAAGAGCTGCAGCCACTGGTTGACGGAAAGATCGTCTGCACCGCTTTTTTCGTTTTCCTGATCGTCCATGGGGCTGTTCAAGCTGCCGTAAAACTCCCCTTCAGTTTTCTTTTTCGATGACATCCTGACACCCAGAAGATCCAGGAATGCGTTTACTTTTAGTGATCTGGCACCGAGATTTCCCGCGATCCCGGTGATGTGCCTCCGGTCATCAGATACAACGATGGCCCTTTTTCTATCGGGCATCTTTTCGACCATTTTTACGATCCTGCTGTCCGCGCTCTGGCCCATGCTTGTGTAGACGTTCTTTACCCTGGAGCCTCCCGACCCTCCGGAACGATATCCGCCGTCCCCGTCCCACACGACAATAACTTCTATCATTTTTCTGGAAGCATAGGAATCGATCAGCCGTGTCAAATATGCACGGGCCTCTTCAAGGCTCCTTTTGTGAGTAAAAAACTTCCTGCTGAGGATAACGTTGTACCCGTCCACAATATATCGCGGCTTCCCTCCCAGAATAGATGTCCTTTTCTTCAAGATACACACCAGTACTAATTAGTTCAAACTCGGCATTGAAAAAATTCAAATCGTCTGTATAATATAATATATTAATTACAAACTGAGGAGAAATGGAATTGAGTGAAGAAAAAAGTAAAATACTTGAAGAGCTGAACGTACTTAGTGACAGCATAGACCCATCATGTAACGAAGTTTCTGTGATACTCGCGGCAGGGCACGGCAAACGAATAAAATCAGAAAAATCTAAAATGCTTCACGAAATTTGGGGGAAACCGTCGGTGCTGCGTGTTAGTGAAGCGGCCATAAAGGGGCTTTCTTCGCCAAATCAGGTCATCATAGTGGGCAAAAAAGCCCTGGAGGTCGCCCGTGCCCTGGGAAAGAAGAAAAACAGGCTGTTTGTTTTTCAGGAAGAGCAGAAAGGCACCGGTGACGCGGTAAAAATAGCGGTGGAGCACAAAGGGGTGTCCGGATTTTCGGGGAACGTTTATGTATTTCCCGGTGACATGGGATTGCTCACTGACAATACAGTAGCGCAATTCAAAAAAAGTTTCGAGAGCTGCAGCTGCGACATGTTTGTTCTGACCGGGTATTTTGAAGGAAGAAGGTCCC
>DRHN01000008.1 GCA_011049595.1 Spirochaetota bacterium
GATCTATGCCGTCCAATAGAATGGATGAGGTCTCTACAAAGGTTTTCATCTCACCTGCTCCAAATATTTTGATTTTTAAAAAAATAACACAAAACAGTCCATTGTCCAACAATTATATATTGACAAAAATTAAATAATTAATATACTAATTCAAACTAATCATAAGGAGTGAAAACATGAAAAAAACAGTTGTAATTATGGCGGTTGCATCCGCCCTGATCGCCCTTTTTCTCCTGATAGCTGCCGGGGATCCGGAGGAAGTGGTTGACAGTTACAAAATAGGAGCGGTTTTTGCCATTACCGGCCCCGCCTCCTGGCTGGGGGAGCCTGAAAGGAACACCGTTGTTATGGCTGCCGAGATGATAAACGAAAGCGGCGGTATCAACGGAATACCGATCGAGCTCGTTATCGAAGACACTGTGGGGGATGAAACAAAAACAGTAAACGCGGTCAAGAAACTCATAAACAGCGATAAAGTCATTGCTATCATAGGTCCATCGCGCAGCGGCTCGACAATGGCTATTATCCCGATCGTTGAAAAGGCACAGATACCGCTGATTTCCTGCGCCGCTGCTGAATCAATTGTAAACCCTGTCAAAGACTGGGTGTTTAAGACACCGCAGCTTGACAGACACGCGGTCGACAGGATATACGGCCACATGAGAGACAGCGGAATAAAAAATATTGCGATCATATCAGGAACCACCGGCTTTGGAAGCGCCGGGAGGGCGCAGTTGAGAAACCTTGCGGACGGTTATGGACTGACCATCGTTGCAGACGAAACGTACGGCCCTGCGGATACGGATATGACCGCCCAGCTTACAAAGATCAGAGGAACAGGGGCCCAGGCATTGGTCAACTGGTCGATAGTCCCGGCCCAGATCATCGTTGCTAAAAACATGCGCCAGCTGGGTATGGACATACCTCTTTATCAGAGCCATGGATTCGGGAACATAAAGTATGTCCAGGCGGCCGGAGAGGCTGCCGAAGGAATTATTTTCCCGGCAGGAAGGCTGCTGGCCGTGGATTCGGTCCCATCATCCCATCCGCAAAAAAAGGTCCTAATGGAGTATAAGTCCCTTTACGAGAGCAGATTTAACGAGCCTGTAAGCACTTTCGGCGGTCACGCATGGGATGCCATATGGCTGCTCAAGGAAGCTATCGAGGAAGCTGGCGCGGACAAAGCCGGTATACGCGATGCTTTCGAAAAAATAACCGGTTTCGCCGGTACGGGAGGCGTGTTTAACTATTCAGCGACCGATCACACAGGGTTGCAAAAAGACGCGTTCGAAATGCTCACGGTTAAAAACGGACAGTTTGTTGTTCTCGAAGATTAGACCGTTATAACATCGTGTATATATTCCCCTGCAAAATGAAGTCCGCGGGGACAATATTTTTCAAAAACACATTACCACAAAGGGGGCAGGCAGATGTGTCTGCCCCTTACGTTGTTGGGGACAAATAAAGCCGTAATACCTTTAAAAGCATCCAGGGGGCTTAATGAATTTAGGAGCGCAGCTACTCCAATACACGCTGTCGGGCATAACGATTGGAAGCCTTTACGCTATGGTTGCGATCGGCTTCAATATCATTTATAACGCAACAGGAATAATCAACTTTGCCCAGGGCGATTTTGTTATGCTGGGCGGCATGACAGCGGTTTATTTTCACAACTCTCTCCACATGTCCCTTTTACTTTCAGGGCTTGTCGCGGTGGTCATTGTGACCGTTATCGGAATACTATTCGAGAGGTTTGCCATCAGCTCTTTAAAGAGCCCCTCTATTATAACGCTTATTGTGGTCACTATTGCCGCGTCTATTCTTTTTAAAGGGGGTGTAATGTTCATCTGGGGGAAGGATGTCTATGTACTTCCTTCGTTCAGCGGTGATGACCCGATCCGTCTGCTGGGCGCGACGATTATGCCCCAGAGCATCTGGATACTGGGGTTTCTTGCTCTCATTGTATCGGCTTTAGCTTTATTTTTTAAATTTACGATCGTGGGCAAGGCTATGAAAGCCTGCGCTTACAACCGGAAAGCCGCGAGTATTGTGGGAATAAACGTCAAAATAATGGTCATGTTCTCTTTCGCGTTGAGCGCTTTTATAGGGGGGATCGCCGGTGTAATAGTTACACCTATAACTCTCGCGCATTACGACAGGGGTACCTTGCTGGGGCTCAAAGGTTTCGGCACGGCTGTGCTCGGGGGCCTGGGTAATATGGGAGGCGCGGTCGCAGCCGGCCTTATAATCGGGCTTTTGGAGTCGTACTCGGCCGGTCTTCTATCGAGCGGCTACAAAGACGCGGTTGCCATGGTTATACTTTTGATGGTGCTCTATTTCAGGCCCGGCGGTTTATTCGGAAAAAAAGAGATACAGTCTCTCAAGACTTTTTAATTTATATCTTGAAACAGGAAACGATGAAAGAAAGAGAAAACAAAAAAGACATTTTTAAAAGCTCGTTCGCGAAATCCGGATTTACTTTTATTGCCGCGATTATACTGATGGCTGCCCTGAGAAACCCATATTACGTAGGGATATTGATTTTTTTGGGGATAAATATCATCATAACTATCGGGTTAAGCCTGCTGATGGGATATGCCGGACAGATCTCTTTAGGGCAGGCAGCTTTTTTTGGCATCGGGGCATACACCTCCGGCGTTCTCACCGTTAAACTGGGCATGCCTCTCTTTGTCTCTTTTCCACTAAGCCTGCTCATGACCGTGGCGATTGCCTTTTTAGTCGGTCTCCCGACGCTTCGCCTCAAAGGCCATTATCTCGCAATGGCTACACTCGGCCTGGGTGAAATAGTTTTTATTGTGTTCAACGAGCTTTTATCACTGACCGGCGGCCCATCCGGGTTCGGGAACATACCCTTGATAAGGTTTTTCGGATTTGAACTGGACAACGATTACAAGTATTTTGTGTTCGTCTGGGCGATAGTGGCATTAATTCTGTATTTCTCCCTGAATTTGGTCAATTCCAGGGTGGGCAGGGCCCTGAAAGCTATACACAAAGCGGAAAAAGAATCCGCCACCATGGGGATCAACACTTCCCGCTTAAAACTTTACATATTCGCCTTAAGCGCCGGTTTCGCTTCTATAGCGGGTTTTCTCTACGCCCATTACGTTACGTTTCTCAGCCCCGGTACATTCAGTCTCGGGTTTTCTATCATTCTTGTAACTATGGTAGCCGTCGGCGGAATGGAAAATATCTGGGGGGCGATCATCGGAACAACAGTTTTGACGGTTTTACCGGAATATCTCAGGTTTTTTAAGGATTATGACATTTTAATATACGGTGTCATGCTTATGACAATAATGCTTTTAAGACCTGAAGGGCTGTACGGGATTAAAATACCTGTAAAAAAATTAATACGTGCACGGAATTGACATATTATTACCTGAACGGATTTTCCTGCCCGATAGCAGGAAAAAATCTTATCCGGGAAAGTGGCGTGTCCGCTTTAAGGACAAAGAGCCGGGAAGAATGGAAAATATATTCAGCGCAGATAAAATTTCGAAATCCTTCGGCGGATTAAAAGCGATCTCAGAACTGTCGTTTGATCTCAAAAAGGACAGCATTTCCTCGATCATCGGCCCTAACGGCGCCGGAAAAACCACCTTGTTCAACCTGATCAGCGGTCTTTACACTCCGGATGAAGGCAGTATCACTTTTATGGGCAGAAGGATCGATTCGCTCAAACCCCATGAAATACCCGGTCTCGGTATCTCCAGGACTTTTCAAAAGCTCAATGTTTTTTCAAACATGAATGTACTTGAAAATGTCATGGTAGGAAGATACACACAGTCATCCTCCGGGCTTTTTACCTGCGCTTTAAATTTGCCCAGATACAGAAAAGAGGAAAAACAGATACGGGAAAAGGCGCTTTACTGGATGAGGTTCATGAATATCGAGGATTTGCGGGACAAAAAAATAACCACCATCCCTTTTGAAAAACAGCGGATCGTCGAGATCACGAGAGCGATAGCGGGCGAACCCCGGCTTATACTTTTAGACGAACCTGCTGCCGGGCTGAATATAACGGAGACAAAAAGTCTTATAAACGCGATATATAAAGTACGGGAGCTCGGGATAACGATCTTCATTGTTGAACATGATATTGACCTGATAATGGAAATATGCGATAAAATTGTGGTACTGAATTTCGGGATAAAGATAGCCGACGGGCCGCCAAAGGATGTTCAAAGAGACCCGAAGGTGATATCCGTATATCTCGGTGATGAATTTAACGGTTAGCCTTGAGGAAAGTCCTGAGATATTTTCAGGATTGTTTTTATTAAGATAACCTGATCTATCCAAATAAACTTTTAAAGGAAACTTAAGTGCTGGTTATAAAATCGCTCAGGTCCTATTATGAATCCATCTGCGTGCTTAAAGCTGTTTCGCTTCACATAAAAAAAGGTGAAATGGTAACTCTGATCGGGGCGAACGGCTCAGGCAAGTCCACTCTTCTCCACTCTATACTGGGCTTGATGCCCCGGATGACCGGCACAATACATTTTGAAGATACCAGGATCAGCGGCCTTTCCTCTTCCGCGATCGTAAACAAGGGGATCGCTCTTGTTCCGGAAGGCAGACAGCTTTTCGCCCCAATGAGCGTAATGGACAACCTCATCCTGGGCACCTACCCGTACTACAGTGTAAAAAATAAAAAGGAGATCAATAAAAAGATCGAATGGGTCTTTGAACTCTTCGGGGTCCTGGGGGAAAGAAAAAAACAGCTTGCTGGCACCCTTTCAGGGGGCGAACAGCAGATGCTTTCCATAGCACGGGCGCTCATGTCCAGGCCCAAGCTTCTGCTCATGGATGAACCGTCCGTCGGGCTGGCTCCAAAGATCGTTGAAAACATCTTTCAAACCCTTATCCAGCTTCAGGAGGAGACGAACCTTACGATCTTCCTTGTTGAACAGAACGCTAAACTCGCTCTCCAAATCTGTCAAAGAGGGTATGTTATTGAAACAGGACAGATAATACTTTCCGGAGAAAAAGATGAGCTGATGAATAACAAAGAGGTGATCAGGGCGTATCTCGGCAAGGAGTAGCACCGTCAGCTGTTCTACTCTTTTTAATGAGAAAATCGCCGTTGAAATTCCTTTGAGGAGTCGAACCATGCCGATTTGGAATGAAAAATACGAAACAATGAAAAGAGATGAGCTTGAACAGGAGCAGCTCGAAAGGCTACAGCAGACCCTGAGCCGGGTGTACAGAAGGGTTTCACACTACCAGGACCTTTTCAACGAGATCGATTTTGATCCGGATGCTATTTCCGCCCTCACCGACCTGAAAAAGATCCCCTACACTACAAAAGACACGCTTAGATTAGCCTATCCTTACGACATGTTCGCTGTCCCTCTGCGGGAAGTCGTCAGGATGCAGTCCACATCAGGCACGACCGGACAGCCCCTCATTGTGGGCTACAGCAGGAACGATATAGACCATTGGACCGAGCTTACAGCACGTGTGCTCTACGCGGGAGGAGTTACAAAAGACGACATAATAAACATATGTTTTCCCTACGGGCTGTTCACCGGGGGGCTCGGTTTTCATTACGGGGCTGAAAAGATCGGAGCTTCGGTTATCCCGAGCTCGGAGGCTGATATTGAAAACCAGATTATTGTGATGAAAGATTACAGGACAACGGCCATCACGTGCGCGCCCACCTATGCCGCTCAGCTTTGTGAAGTGATGCATGAAAAAGGGATAACACCGGCCGAACTTTCCTTGAGCAAAGGACTGTTCGGCGCCGAGCCATGGAGCGAAACATTCAGAAACGAGATGCAGGACAGGCTTTCAATCTCTGTGACCGACAACTACGGCCTGACAGAAATTATAGGCCCTGGTGTATCTTTCGAGTGCGATCAGAAAAACGGGCTTCACATCTCCGAGGACCACTTCATCCCGGAGATAATAAACCCGGACACCGGTGAAATATTAGGTCCCGGGGAAAAAGGGGAACTTGTGTTAACGACAATAACAAAGGAGGCCTATCCATTGGTCCGATACAGGACCGGAGACCTGACCACACTGCGGTACGAAGATTGCGGCTGCGGCAGGTGCCTGGTTAAAATGGATAAAGTTTTTGAAAGAGTCGACGACATGATCATTTTGAACGGACAGAACATGTTCCCGTTGCAGTTCGAGCAGATATTGACCGAGGTTATCGGAACCACCCCAAAATACCAGATCATTATTGAAAAAAAAGACAACCTCGACGAGCTCGAGATCCAGGTCGAGGTTTCCGGGGACTTTTTCTTTGATGAAATGAAAAAGCTCGCTCAAATCGAGCCGGCAGTGGCAAAAGAGGTAAAAAAACGGCTCGATTTTATACCAAAAGTAACTCTCGTTGAACCGCGGACGATCAAAAGACACATGAAACAGATAAAAGTTGTAGACAGAAGACGCGATTAAACTCAAAGGTTAAACTCTGAAGGATTGACAATTTATAAAAAAAAGAATAGAATTGAGTGGAGAAATGCTGCAGCTTCTTCCCGAGGAAAGAGAGAAAAAGAGTTTGAAAAAAGTCATCAACGAATATAATGTATAGTGAGTTCTTTATTATTAATTCTTTTTTCTTATAACGCTAGCCTCAATTTCAACCAAAGGAGTGTATCATGAAACCGAAGGATGTGGTAAAAGCAACCATAAAATATGAAAAGCCACCTGAGATCCCCATATTATGGTGGATTGATGGTCTTAGGTTAGAGATGAGGTCTCGGAAACAGAGGGAGGCTGTATGGGATATAGTAAAGGATCGCGTCTTCTGTCTACAACTTTTATCTGTTTCATGTGTCTTTTGATCGTCCGCGGTTCAACGAGAGTTACTTTTGGTATAAAATCGAGCCGTTTTTTTACCTCTTTTGCCAC
>DRHN01000009.1 GCA_011049595.1 Spirochaetota bacterium
AGTATCTCGAGGCTTCAAATATACTTGCCGACCTGGGTCTTGTGAACGGCTGGACACAGCCGTTTTGAGGGAAAAGCATAAACGCGGCAAATCAACCATGGGGCCACACCCGGGTATGCCCGGTATACATCTGAAGTACGGGGTTGTGCCCGGGATCATTAAAACCGGGCTTCAAAGCCCGAGTTTACTTTTTATCCTTCTCACATCCTTGTACATACCTTTCAGCTTCGGAAATGTCGCTGAATATTCCTTCCATGTTTTATAATCTTTCGCTGGATACCCCATGTAATAATCCCCTTTTTTCACGACCTTTTTCATCACACCCGCTTTCGGTCCTATGTAAACATCGTCCTCTATAACGATATGATCGGCAAGCCCCACATCACCGGCCAGTATCACGTTTTCCCCTATCCTGACACTGCCCGATACGCCGCACATTGCGCAGATTATGCTGTTTTTACCGATTTCCACGTTATGGGCTATCTGCACGAGATTGTCAATTTTCACGTTCTCACCGATCCGTGTGCACCCTATAGTAGCCCGGTCTATTGTCGTGTTCGACCCGATTTCAACATCTTTTTCGATATAAACGCCTCCAACCTGGGGGACTTTCCTGTTTATACCGTTGATTTTTGAATAGCTGAACCCATCGCTCCCTATGACCACACCCGAATGAACGATCACGTTATCCTTGATCACGGTGGCCGGATAGATCGTTACATTGGGGTAAATCATACATCCTTTTCCAATTTCGCAGTCGCGGCTTATGACAGTATTGTGCCCGATATAAGCGCCATCCTTGACCTCGGTGTTATTCCCTATAAACACAAAATCACCTACAGTTACGTTTTCCCCGATCGACGCTCCCGGGTCTATCGAGGCATTATCAGAAATACGCCCGGACGGGGTCTCCTTTTTTTCAAAAAGAGACAGGACCGTAATAAATGCCTCGTCCATCTTCAGAGGGTCAACGACAATATAATCAAACTCAGGATCTTCACCGGCTTCAAAATCGGGCTCAATATCCACTATCAGGCACAGAGGTTTTACGGTCTTATCCAGATTGTCGTAAACTTTTTTATTTCGTACCAGCAGGACCGCCCCCGGGTTCAGCAAATCAGGTGAACATATTGAGTTTATCTCCCGATCTTTGTTCCCGACAATCATACCGCCTATTGCCTCAGCTAAAGATCCTGCAGTGTACATTTTCTCCCCCCTGCTTTGCTTGTTGTGCATCAATACTCGTCATCAGAATTCCATGCTTTATAACTTATTGTAAGCGACAATCAGTATCCTGTCAAACGTATAAATTGTTTTACTTCTTCACGGGCGTCATGATCAAGACACACGGTTTTGTAAAGCATTTCCAGCAATGGGAGTTCTTTAATTAAACTACCGCCGAGCTGCTCCACATAAACAATCCCGTGCTTCAAACCTTCGTACCCCTCAGCGAGCTCATTGCTGTTCAGCATGGCCTTATAGGCGTCAGCGGCTTTTTCTCCCCGCCCGATATACTCTCCAAATTTTCTGTTTCTGCCGGAAGACGATGTTACATGCAGGTCGCCCACACCGGCGAGGTCATACACCGTTTCCTTTTTACCGCCCGCCTTTTCAACTATTACAGCCATCTCTTTTACCGCCTGGCTAAACAGGAATGCCCGCAAATTGTGATAAATAAGCGACGGCCTGTCCGCGTACAGCCCGTCACATATCCCCACAGCTATTGAGTACACATTCTTAAACGCAGATGAAAGTTCGACCCCTGTGACATCCCCGCTTGTGAATACGCGGTAATATTCCGTTGAGAATGTTTTTATCAGCTCTTCTGTTTCAGCGCATTTCACGCCGAAAACAGTAGCGGTCGGTATTTCATCCGCAAGCTCTGCTGCTTTAACAGGACCTCCCACAGAAGTCCATAAAAACGCGCGGTCCTGAAATTTTTCTCTAAAAAGCTCCTCAGCCCCTTCGCTTATTCTCATTACACGACTGCCGCGGGTTATAAAACCCTTTGTAAGGGTAAAAATCGGGTATTCTCTGTCTATCGTATCCATCAGCCGGCTGAAAACCGGTATAAATCCCTCGCTCGATACCCCTATGACTATAAGATCCGCGTCCTGCACAGCTTGCCGCAGTTTTTCCGAGCGATAAAGAGACACCTGATCCGGAAGCCGTTTTTTCAGCCTTGGATGCCGGCCCCGTGAGCATTCAGCTATAATTTCATCATCAAGCCAGGTTCCCCAGAGGTTAATCTGCACACCATTTTTTGAAAGCGGGAAAGTGACAGCGCTTCCCATATATCCTGCTCCTAATACCGCGGCTTTGATCATAGATAATCTCCTTAATGAAATATTTTACCAATGTCGATTGACATTTTTCATACTGTCAAAATTATAAAAATCGTTGAATTAATGAGTTTTTTATATTTACTAAGTAAACCACCTGTTGTATACTAAAAATTGCATAAGAATAAAACTGGAGAATTAAATGAAAATTGCCCTTATAGAACCAAAGCCGCCCTTTGACGCGTATTTCTTTTTGAAAAAGCTCCCTCTTCTTGGCAATCTTTTTCTGGGTACAATGATGAAAAACGCGGGCCACACAGTTAAAGTATATAAAGAAAATATGATCCCCGCTTATAACGAAAAAACCGACGAGTTTCTGCCTTTTATCCGGGAGGCGGATGTTGTCGGCATAACCGGGATCACACACACCGCAAACAGGGCATATCTGCTCGCGGACGCTCTCAAAAGACAGTTCCCTGAGAAAAAGGTGGTCCTTGGGGGACCCCATGTTTCAGCTCTCCCCGAGGAAGGGTTTCAGCACGCGGACCAGGTAGTTGTCGGCGAAGGTGAGAATGTTGTTCTTGATGTATTCGAAGGGAGGAACAAAGATGATATCGTTTACGGCAGTGTGGTCAACATGAATGACGTACCTCCGCTTGACCTGAAGATCCTCCAGGGTTACCGCTATAAAAAAGAAAAGATCGATATGAAACACGCCCCTATAATGGCTTCAAGGGGCTGCCCATATGACTGCAACTTCTGCTCGGTCACCAAAATGTTCGGCCGGAAATACAGGATAAAGGACCCCGACCTGGTAATGGAAGAGGTCATGATGAGATATCATGAAGGATTCAGGTACGCCTTTTTCTATGACGACAATTTCGCCGCAAATCATGAAAAAACAAAAATATTCCTCGAAAAACTCATACGGGCGGACATCGATTTAAGATGGTCAAGCCAGTTCAGAGTGGAAGTCGTGAAAGATAAAGAAATGGTTGATCTGTTAAGCAGGGCAAAATGCTCAACCGTTTTTATCGGGGTGGAATCAATAAACCCGAAAGCCCTTCTTGATTACAACAAAAAGCAATCCGTGGAAGACATAAAAAAATGCATCAAAACCCTGTCTGAAAGAGGGATGAAAGTCCACTCCATGTTCGTGCTCGGCGCTGACAGCGATAACGGGGAGACAATAGAAGAGACGATCAGGTTCAGCAGAGCTTCAAAGAGCACCACGGCACAGTTTTCTATCCTGTTCCCCATCCCCGGGACAAGACTGTATCAAGAAATGAAGGACCAGGACCGTATCTTTATTAATAACTGGGATTATTATGACGGAAGCCACACAGTTATACTCCCGAAACAGATAACCCCGATTAAACTGCAGAAAAAACTGATCCACGCCTACAAGCATTTTTACGCCACCACAATAATTACGTGGCTCATGTCCAGGCTGGGTTTCTTTATGTGGAAGCTCACGAATAAAAAATTTCTCAGGTACCTCCGGTATTTTACCAGGAAATTAAAAAAAGCCGGGGCCATCCAGAACGGGATCCTGACCCATAAAGGCCCGCTGACAGATCTGGTCCCCAAAAAACTTTCTGAGGCTATCATAAGAAAATAAGACGCATAAAATACCGTTGTAAGATCAGCTGTTGTTTAATTTGTGATAAAACTGCATATAACCTTATTCTCATTAATTTCCTCCTATCGGAGATCTGCTGTCATCCATTACAAAACCGGATCCTTTATTACAACATTTGCGGTATTTTACAAATTCTCTTTACTTTCATTCCTATACACATTATTTAATTTGATAGCATTATTAGTTCTTGGTGCCGCTCCGGTGTCCGGCTTAAAGCCGGGCAAGCCCGGCTACTCCGTGTTTTATACGGCGTGGCACCAAGAACTAATTATAAACTTTTTGAGGCTTTTGGGGATGGATAAAACTGTAAAAGAACTGCAGAAAACACACAAAATAGTCGGAAGAAAAGATGAGCTTACCTCATCCCTGATCGCCGCTAAAGCGGCCAAGCACATTCTTCTTGAAGGTGCCGTGGGTGTAGGTAAAACGACCATTGCCCTGGCTGTCGCCTCACACCTTGAAAAAACTTTCGTCAGGATCGACGGAGACGAACGCTACACAGAGCAAAAACTGTCCGGCTGGTTCGACCCGCCGCTTGTACTGTCCGGAGGCTACACGGAAGACTCTTTTATCCAGGGGCCGCTCTCAACGGCCATGAGAGAAGGATCGATACTCCTGATAAACGAGCTGAACAGGATGCCCGAAGGGACCCAGAACGTCCTGCTCACTGCTATGGATGAAAAGACTATCTTTATACCGAAATACGGGAAGGTCACCGCGGACCCCGGGTTTCTGCTGATCGCGACCCAGAACCCTGATGAATATATAGGGACATCCCAGCTGAGCGAAGCGCTCAAGGACCGTTTCATCTGTATCAGGCTCTCCTACCAACCGGAGGACGAGGAGAGAGAGATACTCCGCAGCCGATCTGTATGCAGTGACGAGGACATTATCGGTGCCGCTGTTTCATTTGCAAGGCTGACAAGAAATGATCAGGAAATACGGCGGGGCTCCTCTATTAGGGGGGCGATCGACCTGGCGGACATTTTTCATACTGCCCACGGGGATTACAATGACAATATAGAAAACTGGCTCTGGTGTGCGAGGCTTGCCTTCCGAACAAAGATAGAGCTGCACGATTTTTCCGAAGACAGGTTTCTCCGGATCCTGGAAAAACTTGCACAACAGGCGCTTTCATCTCACAAAACCGGATCCGCAAAAGGACAGTCCGGTAACGATACCCGAAGAACCCATAGGGATACTGTTATTGCCGTCCCGGACGAAAAAAAAAAGTAGATACTGATACTGACGATCTTTTAAGTAAACTGAGGAGATCCTTAAGCCTTGGAGACTTTGAGGATATTATCACTTTGCTTTACAGGATCCCTTCATCGCTGAACGATATCCTAAACGATGACTATTTCGGTGAACTGATCGAGGCAGTAAAAAACATTGAAACGGGTATCCTTCAGGTGAAGCTCCTGTCCATGATGCGTGAAAGAGCTGATCTCACAAGGAAACTGGAAATAAAAAGGATCCTGCTTCAAAAGATCACGTACCTTTCGCGAAAGATCGCTGCAGGCGCACGGGGCTTGAGGAAAACGGTTGTCGCCAATTACAGGCCGGGGCTTGACGAGATAGATGTCGACCGGACCCTTGAAGCACAGCTCGGTCACCCGACTCTCGAATACGAAAACATATTCTGCCATGAAAAAGTGAAACAAAAAAGCGCCTGCGCCCTGCTGCTGGATGTTTCGAATTCCATGCACAGGGAAAAAATCCCGGTCGCTTCGATCGCGACAGGGGTTTTCGCGAGCAAGCTCAAGAACGACTTTCACGGCGTGATAACTTTCGCCCGTGATACTGAAATAATAAAGCACATGAACGAGCCGAACGACGTTGAGCTTTTATTAAACAGGATGCTTGACATAAACAGCGGGGGGGCCACAAATATAAGAAAAGCGCTGCTTGCGGGCCTCGATCTTTTAAAGGAGTCGAAAACGATGGTCAGGACAGCTATTCTCGTTACCGACGGCTGGGCAACAGTTGGGGGCGACCCGGTAGAAATAGCTTCGAAATACGACCGTCTCCATGTACTCGGAATCTCTTTCGGTTTCGGCGGATGTGATCCGGCGGCAAACACCCTGATGGCGAAAAAAGGCAACGGGCGCTACATGTACATCAGGGCCTTTGATGACCTGCCGGCAACGATATCAAAAATACTTGCAAACAGAAAATAGGGCCATGAAAACAAAAAAGAAAACAAAAAAATACTTTTTCCTTTTTTTACTGCTTATCGCCCTTGCCGGCTGCGCGGGGGGCGGGCGTGCAAAAAGAAACGCTGAGTTTTACGACAATCAGAGGGCCAGGCAGCTTTACACCCGGGCGCAAAAAGAGGTGGAGGTGAGGGATTACACACCGGCGATAGTCGACGTGTACAATGCTGAAAAGCTCTGCACGGATGATAAACTCATGGGCATGATCATCAACCTGAGGGTCGACATCATCAACCACCTGCAGATCTACACGACCATAGAAGAAGGTGCTGCCCTGAAATACACCCTGCTTTACAGCAAAGACGATGTATTTTACCCTGTCGAAAACATGCACGTGAAGTTCAGTTTCATTGAGGGCGACGGAATTATCGCTGAATCCGCGAACACGAATTCAGTCGGAACAGCAGAGGGGAAAATCGAAAAAATAACTTCGATGAAAAGGAAGGTAATTGTAGAAGCCGTGCCCATTATATACGTATCCAACGAAGCCATACGCCTTGAGGAGTTGATGAGGCTTTTTACGTTTTCAAGGAACCAGATGGGCGAATGGGAGATCAACCTCGAAGGCTTCGGGGACTTTATAAAGGGCTCTATCGAGTTTCTCGATGAAATCCTTCAGGATATATTCGAGGAGTAAAAAAGTCACCTGCAAAGCAGGTGGTTTTTTTACAAGCCAAAAGGTTTGCGAAGGCATAGCCTTTGAGATAACATTTTTCGAAATTTAAAGACCACCTCCATTTTCGGAGCAGGCGATGAAAATAAGCAGAGTTGAAGAGATGAGGGATCTGGACAAAACTGCTGTGGAAAACTTTGCCATTGCCGAAGAGCTGCTCATGGAAAACGCGGGGCTTGCCGCCTGTTCGGTAATCGAGACGGAGCTCGGAATACAGGGCAAGAGGTTTGTCGTTATATGCGGCACAGGCAACAACGGGGGCGACGGGCTGGTGATCGCGAGAAAAATACACTCGATGCGGGGGAGCGCAGCTGTTTATATACTTGGGAACGAAGAAAAGTTCAAAGGGCCCTCGAAAACGAACCTCGAGATCATATCCAGGCTTCCGGTCGTGTTAAAACAAATAAGCACAGGGTCCAGGGAATCCCTGAATATCGAGATGGCCCACTGCGACGCGGTCGTGGACGCGCTCTTTGGTACCGGGCTTTCGAGAAACGTTGAAGGAGACTACCTTGATATAATACAGATGATAAACAGGAGCGGAAAAAAGGTATTCAGTATAGACATCCCTTCAGGCGTGAACGGGGACACAGGCAGGGTCATGGGCAAAGCCGTAAAAGCTGATTACACAATAACTTACGGGGTACCCAAGATCGGGAATATACTGTACCCGGGTTACGACCGCTGCGGAAAACTTTACGTTTCGCACATATCCTTTCCACCCTCCCACTACAGCAAAGAATCTTTGAAAATAGAAATCAACACGCCGGTAAGGCTCACCGCGAGATACAAAAACGGACACAAAGGGGATTTCGGTGACGTCCTTTTTATCTCGGGGGCGGCCAGCTATTACGGCGCGCCTTACTTTTGCGCGCACTCCTTCTTAAAAGCGGGCGGCGGATATTCAAGGCTCGCGGCCCCGCGCTCGATAATCCCGTCTGTCGCTGAAAGAGGGGGCGAGATCGTGTTTGTCCCCCAGGAGGAGACGGCTTCCGGGAGCATCGCGTTAAAAAACAGGGACCGGCTCCTGAAACTTTCGGAGAAGGTCGATATGGTCGTTATGGGGCCCGGCATGTCCCTGGACGGTGAAACGTGTGAGCTCGTTAAAGAGCTTGCAACAAACATAAAAAAGCCGCTTCTCATCGACGGCGACGGTCTTACAGCCCTTTCCGGGGACATGGATATAGTAAAGCGGCGCGAAGAACCGACGGTGCTCACACCTCATTCAGGGGAAATGTCCAGGATAACAAATATCCCCTTAAAAGAAATAGATGAAAGAAAAATCGATGTTTTACAAAATGAATCCGAGAACCTTGTCGCTGTCATCGTGCTGAAAGGGGCCCACTCTCTTATCGGCTTTCCCGGGGGAAAGATCTATGTGAACATGAGCGGAAACTCCGGCATGGCCTCGGCCGGCTCCGGCGACGTCCTCACGGGGTCCATCGCGGCCATGTACGGTCTCGGGCTTTCCCTTGAAGACGCCGTAAGGACCGGCGTTTTCATCCACGGCTTTTCAGGCGACCTCGCGGCCGACCGTAAAGGGGAAGACGGCATAACAGCTCAAGACCTTATCGACTATCTGCCGCACGCTGTTAAAAAATTTAGGGACGAATATGACGATGTGGTCAAAGACTGCTACCGGACTGTATACACAGCCCTGTAGCTCATCTTCAAGAATCCAGTATTTCTCTCAGCTTTATCAACAGGTCCCTTCCGTTGTATGGCTTGAAAATGACCCCGTTTGCTTTTGACAGCACACCCTCCTCGGCGGCTACGGGTTTCTGGCCGGTGGATATCAGTACCTTGACGTCCTTTTTTATGCCCTTTATCGTCCCGAAACAGGACCTTCCGGACATCACCGGCATCATCAGGTCCAGCATGACAAGGTCGATTCTGTCCTTATTTTCTGAAAAAATATCGATACCGATCCTGCCGTCGGCCGCGCTCAGGACCCTGTACCCCTGTTTCTGAAGTATTTCCACCAGCATGTCCCGGACTGTATCTTCATCTTCTATCAGCAATATTGTCTCATTACCGGTAATTATTTCCTCAGTTTCTTCATCACTCTTTATTTTCAGCTTTTCTTCAGGCAGATATATATGGAACCTCGTCCCTTCCCCCGGGACGCTCTCGATGTCAATAAACCCATTCATATTCCTGGTGACGATATTGTAAACCATGGCCAGGCCCAGCCCCTGTCCCTTTTTGTCCCCCATTTCTTTTGTCGAGAAAAACGGATCGAAAACTCTTTTCTGAACATCATCGGACATGCCCATACCGTTGTCCTCGAACAGGATGTGAATATACTTTCCCGCGGGGAGCCCGGTCCGGTCAGTGTCGCGTGAGATGTAATTTTTTGCTGCTATCCTGATATAATCGCCCTGTTTTGCGCCTCTCTCCTCGATCGCTTCCACGGCATTTACACCCAGGTTCAGCAGCACCTGGTTGAGCTCTGCCGGGCTGACAACGACGTAAAATTCGTCCGGGGCCATTTCCAGCTGTTTCTTGATGAGCCTGTTGGTGGTTTCTTCAAGCAACTTGAAGACCTCCTTGGAGACCCGGTAAAGATCTATGCACACCCTTTCTGAGACAGAGCCCTTTGAAAGTGTCTGAAACTGTTTAACCAGACTGGCCGCCCGGTTACCTGAACTTTCTATGTTGGAAATATAAGACTTCTGCTTGTCGGTAAGCTCATCATCAAGTAAAATCAGGGACACATTCCCAAGTATCCCCGTAAGCAGGTTGTTAAAATCGTGGGCGATTCCGCCGGCAAGCGTGGCGAGCCAGTCCATCCTTTCCCGGATCTCAACCTGATCCTCAAGCTGCTTTCGCTGGGCCACAACGCTCACATGCCCGGCAACAGCGCTGATCAACTTTTTTTCTTCATTCAAAAACGGCCCTTCATCATACTCCGGCTTTTCTTCCAGACAGCAGACCTCGAGAAGGCCGTCCGGTTGGCCTATCAATGAAATGCCAGCCGTGAACTTTTTGTCCGTTTCCTTAAAATTTTCTGTCCTGAACTCCTCGCCGTCGAGGATGATCCGCGCGCATATGATTTCCGGGTACTGAAACCCGTGAGGAACCAGATCAACAATACCCTTCACAATTTTTATCATTGAAGCGCCGGCTTCCCCTGCGATCCTGTAAATACCGTAAAGACATTCCAGCTCCTTTACACGTTCGCCAAGGTCGCGGGTGCGCTTTTCCAGGACCCTCTCAACGTTCTTCATCACTGTTACATCGGTCAAAGTGGTCCTCACGACCTGTCCGTCTTCCGGGTTTTCGAAAAGCTTGCTGTCCATCCTGGCAAAGAATACTGACACGTCCTTTCTTACCAGCCTGAGCTCGCAGGACTGCCCCTCCCCGCTGTCATATATCTTTTTTGTATGACGATACAACAGATCTCTATCATCTTTTGCAATATAGTTAATAAAGGGCATGTTTATTATTAAGCCCCTTTCAACCCCGAGCATTAAAGCGCCGGTGAGGTTTACTTTCGTGATAATCCCCTTTTTATCTGTAACAAAATACCCGACCGGCGCGAAATCGAAAAGCTCCGAGCACCTTCTTCGTGACTCCTCGAGCTCAACCTGGGACCTCCGGAGCTCATCCGGATCTTTACCCATCTCCCCTGAGTTTCCCGGCAACTCACCTGCACTTTTATGACCTTCATCCCCTCTTTTCACGCCCACCTCGAGGACTTTCATTTTAGTGTTCTGTCTAATTTTCTACATTTAAACACATAAAAATGTTTTTGTCAATCTCTTTTCCCTAATAAACTGTTGCTAATAAGATCGAAGCCATGTATACTGAGCTGCTTGAGTTAAACTGTTATTGGACTTTAAATGAATAACTCACATTTAAATAGATCGACTGCCGAGTTTTTATCACTTATTTAAATATTTTAAAGAATTAAATAAGGCAATAAAGACGGTAAATTTTTAAATAATTCGCAACGAGGTAAAAGCCTATGAAAGCAGTAGTCGTGTGCGGCAGCCCGCGGGTAAAAGGAAACACCCAGATGATCCTTGAAACCGCGTGTGATGTGTTAAAAGAAAACGGAGTGGATACGGAGCTTGTCCTGCTCCACAACAAGTTTATAAAGCCCTGCATCGCCTGCGAGAAGTGCAAACAGCTGAAGGACCGGACCTGTTCGATCAAAGACGACGATTTCCATCCTGTTCTCGAAAAGATCATCGGGGCCGACGCCTTTATCATCGGGTCGCCTGTGTATTTCGGGTGCGCGACGTCCCAGACCACAAGCCTCCTCCACAGGGCGGGATACGTGGCGCGGCAGAACAACAACTTTTTAAAAGGTAAAGTCGGGGGGCCTGTTGTAGTTGCGCGCAGAGCAGGGCAAAACTTCACCTACGCCCAGCTTGTTTTCTTCTTCACAATCAACGAAATGATCGTTCCCGGCTCTACATACTGGAACATCGCTTTCGGGAGAAAAAAGGGCGAAGTTGTCGAAGATGAAGAAGGGATGGACACGGTCAGGACATTTGCCGCCAACGTCGCCGGGCTTCTTTATAAGATAAAGCAGTAGCAGTGTCCAATCAATAATCTCGCAAAATATAGTGGACAATTTTACGCAATGTTGATGCCCGGAAATTTATGTAATTGATATTTATTTGTCAATTTCTTTTCCCGTTCAAATATTCTCACATTTTTTTTTAATTTGTTAAGGTTTATACATATATGTCGAAATTTATAATGTAGCGCAAAAAAAAATGGAGAAGATCATGGTAGCGGAAATAAATGAGCAGGTTGCCATTCAGGAATATCAACCGCGTACTGATAAAACCCCCGTTAAAACCGCATACACCACGGGTATAGATAAAAACGGCAGTCCGGTTATTGTGTCAAAGGATTTTATACTGGGTCTCCTTTCCCTCGCGGTAGGGAAACCCTTCTTTCTCGAAGGCAACTTGGGTGGAAAAGTTGATGTGAAAGTATAATTTTTATACTTTATTAATATATAACGGCTCTCTCTGTAAAAAACGGGGAGAGCTTTTTTTCTTGTATTTAAAGCGTTTAATAGTAATTTATAATTAGTTCTTGGTGAATGATTAGTATTTCATTTAAACTAAGTACTCTTAAGATTAGTCGCGGTGAAACGGCTCAATATTATTAATTATGAAAATATAAACAGTTAAATAGAACTAATTAGTCGCAGTGAAACGGCTCAATAAAGTGATTTGGTGCTACTTCGGGCTTGCCCGACTTTAAGCCGGACAAGCCGGCTACTCCGTGGCCTACACGGCGTGGCACCAAGAACTAATTTAAAAGAGAAGAACATGAAATGGAAATTTTATACTGCAATCGTTTTTCTGTTTCTGGCCTCCCGCGCGCTTGTCCCGGCCCAGGATACGATAAGCAGAGTGGGGCTTGAATATTTTAAAGAAGGCGTGCACCATTTCAACCGCAAGGAATACGAAGCTGCATTAGATTATTTCAGAAAATCTCTCGGTGAAAGCCCTGCGAATGAAAGGACCCACTTTTTTCTCGGCATGGCATACTACAAAGCAGGTTTCGATGAGAGCGCGCTTTTTGAATTCAATAATATCCTGAACCTAAACCAGGGTGATGAAATTTTAAGGAGCTTTACCCGCTATTTAAATCTGAAACAGTTTTTTCTCCGTGAGAAAACGATCAACAACGACTACACAATAGGCATGCAGATCCCGACGAACAGGATCGGGAGGTATATTCTTTCAAAAGCAACCGGTATAGACATAGACGAAACAGGCAACATATATGTCGCCGGTTTCGGATCGAAGATCGCTTTAAAGATCTCGCAGGAAGGAAAACCTATTCAAGCATTTACCGACCCCAGGATCAGCCACGGCCGGATCTATGACATTGTCGTCGGGAAAAACGGCGACGTGTATCTTTCCGATTTTACCAGGAACACAATCTACAAGTTCGAGAACGGCATAAAATACACGCTCAGTATCGGCAGTACCGGTTTTGCCGAAGGACAGTTTTACGGCCCCACGTCCCTCGCCCTTGACAATAACGATGACCTCTATGTTGTCGACACCGGGAATATAAGAATCCAAAAATTTTCTCCGAACGGCGACTTTCTCATGGCTTTCGGCAAAGAAGGTGACTTGGAAGGAGAGATGAAACGCCCTATCGGAATAGCCGTCGATCACACGGGAAATATCTATGTCTCCGACCAGAAGAAAAAGACAATACAGGTATATGACAGAAGCGGGAATTTTATCACAGCCCTCGAAGGTGGAGACCTTTTGGAACCGGGCGGTATTTCCATTGTAGAAGACAACAGACTGCTGGTCAGCGACAAAAACAGGATCATGACATACGATATCATGCATTCGACCTGGACTCAGATCAATACAGGCGGCAGGCTGAACAAGACACTGGACGCAAAAATAGACCGCCTGGGCCAGCTTTACACCTTTGATTACGATACGGACACCATATATCAGTTTGTCCCCAAGGCGGACAAGTACAGAAACCTCACTGTTATCCTCGACAGGGTTGACACGTCCAATCATCCGGTGATATCCTATTACGTGACGGTCCTTGACGCGGACGGATTTCCAATCTACGGTCTTGGAGCTAACAACTTCCTTTTAAAAATAGGCGGAGGGGTCGTGGGTAAAATAGATATATCCTCCAACGAGGTAAAAAACAGCCGGCAAAGACTGCTTTTCCTGGTCGACAAGTCCCCGTCCATGCAGGACCACAGCCAGGATGTCAAAAATTACATAAACCGGTTTGTTTCCATGGCATCGCCGGAAGATGAAATGGCGGTCATCGGATTTAACACTGAATCCTGGATAGCAAGCACCTTTACAAGGTCCCGGCTGAGAACAATGGAATCGATCCTCGAAGAAAAATACGCTCCGGGGAAAGCTTTTGACCGGGCATTTAGAAGAGGCATCGATTATCTCAACAAGGAATTTTACAAAAAAGCGCTGATCGTTATTACCGACGGCCGCCTCGACAACCGGTCTTTCGACACATATTCTTTTGACAGCTGCATAAAATACGCGTCCAACAACCACATCCCGGTTTATTTTCTCATTTTCGGGGGCAACAGGAACGCAAAGCTCGAGTACTTTGCCAGCGGTACCGGCGGCAGATTTTATGATGTGCTCCATTCAAACGATTATCCCTATCTGTACGATACCATAAAAGGCTATAGGCCGGCCGAATATTTAATATTCTTCAACGATGTGTATGATCCGACCCTGGAAAATTTCTTTCTGGACGCGGAAGTTGAGGTCGATTATAACGATAGGGTGGGAAAAAACAGGCTTGGGATGGTTTACCCGTAAGCTGAACTTTACTTTATCCAATGGCAGGTTAATGGCAAACGACTGGGAAAAAGAAGCGGAATACCTCATCGAGCGCGAACTAAAACCCGAAGGGATCACGGACGAACGCGTGGTCGCGGCGATGTACAGTGTAAAAAGGGAAAAATTCATTCCCGGATCCCTCGGCGACAAGGCATACGGCAACTACCCCCTGCCGATCGGCGAAAACCAGACAATCTCCCAACCCTACATCGTTGGCCTGATGACACAGGCACTGGATGTAAAATCTTCCGACAAGGTGCTCGAGATCGGGACAGGGTCCGGGTACCAGGCTGCAATACTGGCCGAGCTTGCCTCTGTAGTTTATTCGATCGAACGCATCGAGATCCTTGCAACAAGAGCGAGGACAAATCTTTATTCCCAGGGGTACAACAATGTGATCGTTGTACATGGTGACGGGACCGAAGGGTTGCCCGGGTACGCGCCCTATGACAAAATAATCATTACAGCCGCCGCTCCCGATATACCCGAGTCTCTTCTTTCCCATCTGAAAAACGGGGGTAAAATGGTGGTCCCCGCGGGTGACCGCTTTGTCCAGGACCTGCTTCTTGTTGAAAAGGCCCTGAACGGCAGAATATACAAAAGCTCTCTATGCGGGTGCAGGTTTGTGCCGCTTATCGGTAAAGAAGGTTGGAAAGATTGAAAAATTCTCATATAAATTCTAAATATAAACTCTAAATACACGCTCTATGGATAAAAAAAAGCTGCGCATTATCGGTATTCAATTTTTCATAACAGCCGCCATGCTTCTTTTTTTGCCTGCCTATGAAGGGGCCGCCCGGAACGACATCATAAAACTCTTTTCTCAGGGCCTTGAAAAGGAAGCAGAAGGTGACTTCATTTCGGCTATATTTATATACCAGGATGTCCTAAATAAAAACAGCTACTTTCTTGAGGCAAAGATCGCGCTTGCCAGGTGCTATTACAAAACCGGCAACCTTGCTGAAAGCGAGAAGCTTCTTGAAGAAGCCATACAGCAGGACAGAAAAAATACTCAGGCAATGAACCTTCTGGGCAGGGTTTTCATAGCGTTGCAGAAGTATGAGGAAGCCGAGGAAACCTTCAGAAATTCCCTTGAGATAGCGCCGATCAACATTGAAACGAAATACGGCCAGGCCGATCTGTACAGAGCAAGAGGCGACTACAAAAGCGCGATAAGGATCTATGACGAGATCCTAAAGGTATACCCGCAGGAAGTTTGGACTTATTTATACCTCGGCACATCTTACACTGAGATGGGCCAGCTCGAACGTGCAGGCGGCTTTTTCAGAAAAGCAGTGTCCCTGGACAGCGAGAGTGTCTGGACCCACGTAAACCTGGCAAGGCATTACAATAGGATGGGGGTTTACCACTCAGAATCCGACAGCGAAGTTTCGAAAAGATTTTTCGACGCGTCAATTTATGAGGCGGGCACTGCCCTGGTTATCGAAGAGGGCCAGATCAAGGCCCACAGGATCCTTGCTTCCGTGTACTTTTTTAACAAAGACTTCAAAAAGGCTCTTGAATCGTATAAAAATATTATACAGTACGGCGGCACGGACTACCTGAGCTATTACGAAATGGGGTACAGTTATGAGATGCTTGGTGACCTGAAAAACGCGGAAAAGAACTACACCAGGGCACTGTCAATGAGGATAGACGACGAGATC
>DRHN01000010.1 GCA_011049595.1 Spirochaetota bacterium
CCGTACGCCTCCTTACCTGACATCCGCCTTGTGAGGTCTATTCCCGCCACGATGTTGCCCCACTGGTCCTGGCCCCCCATCTGCATGTCGCAGTCGTGGTCCCTGTTGAGGACAAAAAAATCGTAAGCCTGAAAGACCATGTAGTTGAACTCTATAAACGTCAAGCCCTTTTCAAGCCTCTGCTTTATAGATTCCGCTGTCAGCATCTTGTTCACCGAAAAATGCACACCGACGTCCCTCAAAAATTCGATATATTTCAGACCGACAAGCCAGTCCCCGTTGTTCAATAAAAGAGCTTTGTCACTTTCAAACGACATGTAGCGTGAGAATTGCTCCTTAAAAACCTCCGCGTTGCTTTCAATCTGCTCCATGTCCAGGAGCTTTCTCGTTTCTGTTCTTCCGGAAGGGTCACCCACAAGCCCGGTCCCAACACCGAGGAGGGCTATAGGCCTGTGCCCGCACCGCTGAAGATGCGCCAGCGACATAACGGGAACCAGGTTTCCGGCATGAAGAGAATCCGCGGTCGGGTCAAACCCGATGTAAGCGGTGACTCGCTTACGCTCGAAACTTCTTCTGATAGCATCCTCGTCTGTTGCCTGGTATATAAAACCCCTTTCTTTGAGCACATCATACGGATTCACGTAGTCCCCCGCTCCTTTTAAAAAATTTTATTGAATATATTTAAATTTACAATAAAAGTAAACGCCTCTTTATATTTGATGACATTATCTATTTCATGAATAAACTATTGAAGGGGTTTATCACATTTTTATATACGTGGTGGAGGACATAACTTTTATACCAATCGAAGCGCTTTTTGTTACGCTGATAATTCACGCCGGCAGAAAAAGAGCAGTTTCAATAAACAACACGCCCGTATGTACTGTTTTTTACAGGATTTATCCGCTTCGCGCGATTTTGGCCTTTTAAAAAAGGTCCCCTCGCTTCAAAATGAAGATGTCTGCCCCTCGTGTTCCCGGTATCTCCGATCAAAGCGATTTCCTGTCCTTTTTCCACAACCTGCCCCTTCTTCACTTTTATTACATCGGCATGAGCGTAAAGGGTCCTTATATCGACCCCTTTCATGTTATGCCGGATAAGGGCATAATACCCGTATACTGTGGAATATCCGTTTTCATAAACAATACCGTCGTATACCGCCCTGATCGACGGGTCATAGGGGCTTACAATATCAATACCAACGTGCATATTATTTATTTTGCTCTTTGGATCGAAAGGGTCTGTCCGCAGGCCGTACTCGGATGAAACATAAGAGTGCCCGGGTTCACTCACAGGAAACACCCAGTCCTCGTAGATCAAACTGTAGAGGTTAAGACCGTTAACTTCGATTTTCTCCCTGAAATAGGCCTCTTTCTCTGATTTAGGGAGCATCTGGATCTGGTCGAGGCTCATCTGATCGATATTATTGTAAGCGTCCAGCATAATACCGCCGATACCCGGGATCTCTTTTTGAAGAAATAAAATATTTTTTTCGAGTTCCCTGTATTTTGCGGTTTTTTCAGTAAGCCGCCCGATTATCTCCTCGTTCCGGGCGGTCCGTTCATCATTAGATTTTTTTATCCCGACAATTTCGGTTGACAGTTCGCGGTTTTCCTCCCTGGCCGATCTCACCTGTTTAAACATTGCAACGGTCAAGACCAGCATCCCTCCGGCAACTGAGATTAAAACACCGGCCCTGAAAACTTTTATGCACTGGACCCACAGTTTTCTTTTATTAAAATCCCTCGAGTTCTCATTGAAAGCCGAATATAATCTTTCGGTCTCCTTATTTGCCAGGATAGAAAAATAGTCGGAATCATCAGGATACAGTCCATTTTTGCGCATCTTTTGTGATTCGTCCATAATCATCCCCGGCATCCTGTCGGCATTTAAGCAATCAATCTTTTAATATATAAAAAACCTCTGAATAATCAAACTTTATACTCCGCTGCATTAAAGTATATGTCAAAACCGTTTTATGTCAACACGATGTCGATCACTTCGTTCATGGTTTCCACAGGGTGAAAATTGACCCCTTTCTTTATATAGTCGGGTATTTCGTTAAGATCTTTCCGGTTTTCTTTTGGCAGAACAATGTCCTTCATCCTGGCCCTTTTAGCAGCTATCACTTTTTCCTTTATGCCGCCCACCGGGAGGACATTGCCAATGAGCGACAGCTCACCTGTCATGCACAGCCCGTTCTTGATCTTCCTGCTGGTTACAAGAGACAGCATTGCCGATGCCATTGTAACACCCGCTGAAGGCCCGTCTTTAGGTGTGGCGCCGGCAGGAACGTGAAGATGGATAAAATTGTTTTCCAGAATAGATTTGTCGACCTTAAATCTGTCCATCACCGAGCGGACGAACGAAAGAGCTATATTCGCCGATTCCACCATCACGTCCCCGAGGCTTCCGGTCAGTTTAAGGCCCTCCCTGCCCGGTATCAGTATCGATTCGATCGTAAGCGTTGCACCGCCAAGGGGTGTCCACGCGAGCCCTGTCGCAATGCCCGGCCTCTTGATCCTGTGAGCTGTTTCTTCAATAAACACTCTTTCCCCGAGGAGGTCTTTCAGATTATCCCTCCGGACAACATAGGGAAAGGTTATTTGGTTTTCAAAATACTTTCTCGCTATCTTTCTGGAAACTTTGTCGATTGCTTTTTCGAAATTTCTGAGCCCCGCCTCCTTTACATAACCCTGCAGGATCTCTTTGAGGGATACTTTTTCGAACTTCACGTCCGATGTTTTGAGGCCGTGCTTTTCAAGAGAGCGCGGGATGATATACCGCTTTCCTATTTCGATCTTCTCTTCCTCGATGTATCCCGAAAGTCTGATCACTTCCATCCTGTCGAACAGTGGTGCCGGTACAGTATCGAGCGTGTTAGCTGTTGTGATAAATAGAATACGCGAAAGGTCAAAAGGCAGGTCCAGGTAGTGATCACGAAATTCGATGTTCTGTTCAGGGTCGAGGACCTCGAGAAGAGCCGATGAAGGGTCGCCCTGATAGCTCATCCCGAGCTTGTCAATCTCATCCAGCATAATGACCGGGTTTTTAGTGGCCACGATCTTGAGCGCCTGGATGATCTTGCCCGGCATCGCGCCTATATAAGTGCGCCTGTGCCCTTTTATTTCAGCTTCATCCCTCATGCCGCCCAGGGAAAACCTGAAAAATTTTCTGCCCATGGCCCTTGCGATCGATTTCCCGACCGAAGTCTTCCCTACACCGGGAGGCCCGACAAGACACAGTATGGAGCCCTTTGACCCCGGCTTCAGTTTTTTAACCGATAAAAACTCGAGTATCCTTTCTTTGACCTCGTCCAGATCATAATGGTCCCGGTTCAATATTCTTCGGGCCTTCGGGATGTCGATATCTTCCGATGAAAATTTGTTCCACGGCAGAGAGCAGATCGCTTCCAGATAATTCCTTGTTACCGAGTACTCCGGCGATCGCTCGTCCATCAGCTCGAGCTTCTCGAGCTCTTCAAAAGACTTGTCCTTCACCTCTCCTTCCAGCTCTAGAGAATCGAGCCTTTCCTTAAATTTGTTGTACTCGGTTTTTTTTGCGTCTACCTCCATTCCAAGCTCTTTTTTTATCGCCTTGAGCTGCTCTCTTAAAAAGAACTCCCTCTGCTGTTTATTTACCTTTTCATTTATCCCTTCCTGTATCTTTTTCTGCAGCTTCATCAATTCTTTCTCCCTGTGGAGAAGGTTTAGCACTTTCTCGATCCTCTTCTTGACATCAACGGTCTCGAGTAAGCTCTGCTGCTGCTCTTTATCGATGTTGAGGATAGAGGTGACAAAATCAGCGATCTTTTCCACCCCGTCGAGGTTTGCCATATTCAGTTTTATCTCTTCGGTAAAAAAGGGATTGTCCTCGGACACTTCCTTTATCTCCGCGTAAAGAGTCCTGATCAGGGCCTGGACCTCATTGTCCATTTTTATTTTATCTTCAACGTAATTCACCGCCGCGGTGATAAACGGCTCAAAGGAAAGAAACTTTTTGACCTTGAAACGTTTTATCGTGTTTACAAAAAAATTGATCTTACCGTCCGGAAGGTTTATCTTCTTGAGTATTTTTCCTAAAGTACCTATCCTATAAAAATTATCCCCTCTGTCTTCAGCCAGCTCACTGTTTTTCACCAGGATCATTCCTATGAACCCGTCCTTCTCAAGTACATTGTCCACGGTTTTTATGTACTTGTCCCCTCCGATGACCAGGGGCATCAGAATGCCCGGAAATACAGGCCTTGTCCTTATCGGTATTATCGATAGTTTGGGCGGCAATACCTTATCAACCGAAACAAGTGTTTTTTCAACATCTATATCCGTTTTTGCCATTTTATGCCCCTTCATTCATTTTAAAATTGATGTTATAGCTAAAATCTTTTCGCTGTTCACAAGATTTTACGCGATTATACGCATATTCTTCATATACAATATAATATTTTTTCTTCATAAAAAAAAATATTGCTGAGCTTTTAACAATGTATTAATTTACAGAATACAATCACAGCCTGGAGGTACACGATGATCATAGTAGGCGAATTAATCAATTCAACAAGAAAAAAGATCAAAGAAGCTATGCAGAACAAGGACGCGGAGTACATCCGCGATCTCGCGATAAAGCAGGACGAGGCGGGCGCGGATTTTATAGACGTAAACGCCGGCGCTTTTGTAACGGAGGAGATGGAAAATCTCGAGTGGGCAATAAACGAGATCCAGGGAGTTACAAAAAAGCCTCTTTCCATCGACAGCCCGCGGGGAGAGGCAATGGCAATGGGTTTGAAGCTCCACAAAAACGGCAAAGCCATGTTCAACTCCATTACCCGTGAGAGCGACAGGTGGGGCCAGCTGTTTTCGCTTGCAGTGGAAACCGATGCCATTGTTCTGGGTCTTTGTATTGATGACAACGGTATTCCCGAAAAAGCCGATGAAAGGGTAAGGATCGCAGATCGGATCATAACCGAGCTGACGAAGGCAGGGAAAAATATCGAGGACATCGCTATAGACCCGCTTACGACCCCGCTCAGCGTAAACACGACTTTCGGTTTGACAGTGATCGACACGATCAAAGGTGTAAAAAAGAACTTTCCGGAGGTCAAGCTGATAACAGGCCTGAGCAATATTTCCTACGGTCTTCCGGCGAGAAAACAGGTAAACAGGGCTTTTATGGTATCATGCATCGTAAACGGCCTGGACGGGGCCCTAATCGACCCCCTTGACCCGGTCATGATGAGCATCATCATAGCGACCGAGGCATTATTGAACAAAGACCCATACTGCGGCAATTATCTGAAAGCCTACCGAAGCGGGATAGTTGTGAAGGAATAGAGAGAGGACCCGCTGATTTATCGTTTATCAGCCGGATTAATAGGCTGGACTTTACGCCTGATATCAAGGAAAAACTTTATGTTTTCAAAACAGGGACCGCGTAAGGCCCCTCTTTCACAAAGGCCATTGTAGAACGCCCGGTTACCCGCTCTGTCCTGTCAACAGCATAAGCTACAGCGTGCTGCACCATTTCCGTTATGTCTCCGGTAACCGTAAGATCGTACCCGCTCTTACAGGGCAGGTTTCTTAAAATCTCAGGTTTTATACCGGTTGTGCAGTAGATCAGGTTGTCAAAGGAACCTGCCTTCCTGAAAAACTGTTCCCATTTCTGGATCTCCCACTGGTCAGGGACGAACTGCCACCCAACGCTTGAGATCAGGTCGGTAAACTTTCCCCTTTCTTTTTCCACATACAGCTTCAATAGCTTTTTGTAATTTTCTTTGCCGACCGGCTCCGCGTCACTGTTGTGGGCGGCAAGTATTACGGTCCCGCCGTTTTTAAGGACAGGGACCGCACCGCAGGCTGCCTTGGCAGACTGATAATGGTTTATGGCCACGCCCCCTCCATGGGTAAGCACAATGTCGTATTCATGGTCAACCTGAATAAGCGAACTATCCCTTATCATTTCAAACGCTTCGCGGTGAGAGCCTTCAAGATCACCGGCAAATACCCCGGACAGCGACATTTCCCTGTTTAGGGTTACATTGACATTAAAATCCACCCGGGCTTTAAGGGCTACTTTCAATGAAAATTCATGGCACGGGTTCTTTTCGAGAATGAGACTATCGGCATTGGGGTTGCCCACAAACCCGGGGCCGTGAAAGACATTCGTCGCCTCGACGTTTATCAGACCCGGACAAACAGCCTTTCTCCCGCCGGACACACCCGCCATGAAATGGGGCTCCACCAGACCGGTCGTGATGCGGATATCGGATTTCATAAACTGCCTGTTGACCCTGACAGGTATGCCATCTATCTCGGATAAAAAGCACAGGTCAGGTGAGTTGCAGTCATGATCCATTATCCTGTATCTATCGGTTATACCGGCACCGAAGGCGGCTTCTTTCCACTGATCCGATGTGGGCACATGGGTACCGGTCCCGATTATTATATATATATTGCTGTCACTTATCCCGGCCTTTTCAAGCAGTTTTAAAAGAGGAAGGAGGATCCCATCCTCTTTTTCCCCGTTGTACGGGACCGGTCTTGTGTTGTCAGAAACCGTTATGGCAACGCTCAGCCGGGACGGATGTTTTTTCTGAGAAGCTATGATGTCGCTTATTTTTCTTCCGCCGATTGGATTCAGCAGGGCTTTTTTTATCTGATCTCCCGCATTTATCAAAGCCGGCTGTTCCTTCAGTGTCAATATATCACACCATTCAGGGACTTCGATATTCAAAATTTCATCCCGGTACTGCAACCCGATGTTTTTCCAGCTGGATGTATCCATAATTATAACCGCCGTCTGTCTTCAATTGTACATTAAAAATAATCTTGACCAAAACATTTTCAAATCGCATCGATCAGGATTTTGCAGGCTTTGTCAGCTATGCGGGCGGTGTGCTCCCTTGATATCAGGGGTTCCATACCGACAAAATTCCAGGTGGTTACGGTATCGGTCGTTGCGACAAAAGGGACCAGTACCGCAAGCCCGGAAGCTGATGCCGCGAACCCGAGGGATTCGACGACAAAGGAATCGTGATCCGCGGCTATATCCACACGCCCGATATTACTGAAAGCGAGACCCCCGAGGTGAAGCTTCCCCGCGATAGCTGTGTACACGCGCGCGCCCACACCGCCGCTTCCGAACAGCCCCGCGACCGCTGAAAGATCGTTGTGCATCATTACATAAACAAACGGGTCGCCCCGTTCCACACACTCCAAGAGCGACTGTCTTACCTCCCGGGCAAGCTGCCAGAAATCTGTTGAAAAGCCCGCGCGGTTTATCGAAATACCGACTGTAATGAACAACCCGAGATCATCCTCGACCGGCGGATCCAGCCGCGCTCTTAAATTTACCGGTGAACCTATTATGAAGGCAAGTTCTTTGGCGCTTCCTCTTTCATGAACCACAGCCAGGATCTGTGAGGCGATAAGCGCGCCGTGGAGAGTGGTTTTTTCGATACGTGCCCTTTTATGAAGTTTTGCCACTGTTGCCGCGTTTAGAGTTTTTGCCACGATACAGGCCCTTCTCATTCTTACCGGTGCCTTCCGGTCGACAAGAGGCATTGCCGGGGCACCCCATCGTACCATCGCGGATAAAACCCGCAAACCGAACCTGATGTACCGCAGCCGCCCCGAAATTCCCTTCGCCCACCCGGGAAAATAAGCTGTCATGTCCATCCGGGGAGGCAGACCTGGAAGACCGGCACTCTCCCCTTTTTGTACTTTCGAGGCCGCCCTGAAAAGGTCGCGCATTAAAAAAGCCCCGGCTTTACCATCACCGATCGAGTGATGAACTGTAAGCAGGACGGTAGTTTTCGTGTCGCCGTGCCTGATCAGAACACATCTTGCAAGCGGACATTCTTCTGACTTGAACGGAGTGTTTATTTCACGTTCCGCCTCTTCTACCCATTTATCCTCCGGTACAAAACCCGGGTTGTCCGCCCCGGAAGGGCAGACACCGGCAGGCGCCCCCACGACACGAACAGGTATCGCGCGGATATCCCCGCTTTTAAACCTTAAACTGCCCCGCCATGTGCGCATGATACATACCCTGAGCAGCGGATGACGCCGCTGGATAATATCAAGAGCGGTCCTGATTGTTTGCTCCTGCAATATACCGCTTACTGCTGCATGCATCACGAAATTGATACGGCTTTCTCTGTCTATTACCCAGTGAAACTTCTCTGAAGGACTCAGTTTCCGCTCGATTTCGGGTTCGCTGGACATGGGGTTCCCCTGTTTACTGGTGATGGGAGGATGGTCAATCCGGCTCCTCTTCTTTGTAATACTGAGGGTAAAGCTTCTTCGCGCATTCAGGGCAGATACTGTGACTGAACTCCGCTTCAGAGTGATCAGAGATATATTTCTCTATCTGGGTCCAGTAGCCTTTGTCATCACGAATTTTTTTACATCCGGCGCAGATCGGTAAAAACCCCCTCAAGGTTTTTATTTCTTTTATGTATTTTTCAAGGCCCTCATTTTTTTCTTCGATCTCCCGTACTTGATCCTGAATGATCCTTTTCTGCCGGAAAAGCTCACAGAATACTTTGACCTTGCTTCGCAGGATACCGGGGTCTATTGGTTTGAAAAGATAATCAACTGCCCCCGATTCATAACCTTTGAACACATATTTATGATCTTTGCTGATCGCGGTAACAAATATTATTGGGATCTGCCTTGTTTTTTCACTTCCTCTCATCAGCTCGGCAGTTTCAAAACCATCTATACCCGGCATCTGCACATCAAGAATGGCCAGTGCAAAATCATGATCAAGCATCAACCCGAGGGCTTCATCACCGGTGGCAGCCTTTATTATTTTCAGGTCAGGGCTCTCGATAACACTCTCGACAGCAAGAAGATTTTCCGGCCTGTCATCGACAATCAGCACATCGATCCATTCTTCATTTCCCATTTTTTTCTCCTACAAGTCTTTTCAGCAGCGGCCCCATCTCGGAAAGCCCGAGCACATAATCAACCTCGGTTGAAGATATTGCCGCTTGCGGCATAAAACCTTCCTCGGCATCCCCGGGGTCCTGCACAACAGCAAGCCCTCCATACTTTTTTATTTTCTTCAGACCGCTGCTTCCGTCGCTGTTCGCCCCGGTGAGAACGACCCCGATAAGGCCCGGGCAATAGGCATCCGCGGCAGATTCAAAAAGAACATCAATAGAAGGCCTGGCAAAACTCACCCGCTCTCCTGTAGACAGCGAGAATGTGCCGTCATCCTCGATCAGCAGATGATAATCCGGAGGCGCCAGATAAAGCCACCCTGAAACCGCCTGCTCTTTTTCATCCGCTTCTTTGACACGGACACGGCAGCTGTCTTGAAAATAAGAGACATAATAGCCATCCGAGGAAGGGCTTATGTGAAGCACTGCAATTACGGGTGCCGCGAAATTTGCGGGAAGCGCGCTTGCAACCGTACGAAGGGCGCGCAGGCCTCCTGTTGACGCTCCCACCACAACAGCTTCATAACTTGTCATCATACGACCTTCGGCTCATTTTGTAAATACCGGTTAAAATAAAATCCGAATGATCAAGCTCAAATAATATTCGGAAAACCGCGCAAAGAACAAATAGTCTATTCCCCGTATCTTTTTCGATATATTTTTTCTTTTTCCGCCGTGATTGTATAATCTGAATAACAATCAGAAAACCTGAGGTCCTCTTTAGAACCCAGGCACAGAAAACCGCCCGGGGTCAGGCTTTTCGTGAACAAAGACACCACCCGGTCCTGCAGTTTCTGTTTGAAATAAATGAGCACATTCCTGCATATTATCAACTGCATCTCACCGAACGCTCCGTCGGTTACAAGATTGTGGTCGGCAAAAACAATATTTTCCTTCAATGCTTTATCCATGATCACCCGACCGTAGTTTGCCGTGTAATAATCCGAAAACGAACCCGTACCCCCGGCTGATTGATAGTTCCTTGTGTATTTCCTCACATGGTCGACAGGGTATATACCCTCTTTTGCTTTCTGAATAACGATCTGGTTGAAATCCGTCGCGTATATCTGGCACTTTTTATACAGCCCTTCCTCCTTAAGAATTATCGCGATCGAATATACTTCCTCACCTGTCGCGCACCCCGCGTTCCATATCTTGACAAAGGGATAGGTCTTTAACAACGGTATGACCTTCCGTTTGATCGCGAGATAAACCGGAGGGTCGCGGAACATCTCCGATACATTGATGGAAAAATCCGCCAGGAGCGATTCAAAAAACGACCGGTCGTATAAAACCCTGTGCGTAATATCGGATATACTGTTAAAGTCGGAAAGTGAGAGCCGATGCTTAACCCTTCGCTTTATGTGCGCCCTTCCGTAATCCCTGAAATCGTAACCATATTTCTGATAGATCGCCTCCAGGAGGAGCTGGACTTCGATGTTCTCATTCTCCTTACACAAAATGTCATCTTTCCTCATTGTACAGCCATACCCTTAAAAGTGATAATAACTTGTGCGTGTCGACAGGTTTGGACAGGTAATCGCTTGCACCGGCATCAATACACTTGGCCTTGTCGCCCTTCATCGCTTTTGCGGTAAGAGCGATTATAGGGAGCTTTTTGAACCTCCTCTGTTTCCTTATTTTCCTCATGGCTTCATAACCATTCATCTCCGGCATCATGATATCCATAATTACAAGGTCAATATCAATGTTTTTTTCGAGCATATCGATACCTTCTCTGCCGTTTCTTCCCGCCACGACCGTAACTCCTTTTCCCTCGAGCACGCTTGTCAGCGCGAAAACATTCCGCATATCATCATCAACGATCAATATCTTTTTACTCTCAAAAAGCTCTTCCTTATTGTGCACGAGTCTCAGCATCTCCTGCTTTTCCGGGGGCAGGTTGGATTCCACCCTGTGGAGGAAGAGAGTTGTCTCATCGAGCAGTCTTTCAAGGGACCTGGCCCCTTTTATTATTATACTCTCGGAATACTTCTTCAGCTTTGCTGTTTCCTGCATTGAAAGGTCTTTTCCCGTGTATATGATAACCGGTACATGGGACATATCCTCGTCTTTTCTGATCTTTTCGAGAAGATCGAATCCCGATATATCCGCAAGCCCGAGATCAAGGATCACACAATCAAAACCTTCATTTTTCAACAGATTGTACGCTTCTTTCCCTTTCGAAACCGTAACTATTTCTACATCGCCGTTGCCTATTAATTCGGCTATCATTTTTCTCATAACTTCATCGTCTTCGACCACAAGCAGTTTTTTTACCGGCCGTGATATCATGTCTTCAATGCGTTTGAAAACTTCGGTCATCCGGTCCATATCCACAGGTTTGGTAATATAACCGATAGCCCCCTTTTTAAGGGCTTCAAGGCTTTTATCGGCCGCGGTTATAAAGTGGACCGGTATGTGCCTTGTCGCGGGGCTGTCTTTCAGCCTGTCCATTACTTCCCATCCGTCCATGCCAGGCAGACCGACATCGAGAATTATCGCGCTGGGTTTGTAAAAATCAGCGAAGTGCAGCCCCGTCTCTCCGTCTTCCGCGAAAAGGCATTTGAACCCTCTCTTGTGGGCCAGGTTGCTCAGTATCTTGCAGAACTTCGGGTCATCCTCTATGATGAGGATGGATTTATCGCTGTCTTTGATGTTATCCCTGTCGTCTTTTATTTTTTCAATGGGTGACATGGCTGAAGCCACTTCCTCTTTTTCTTCGATTTGCTCCTCACCGCCGCCTTCTATTATTTCGCCCATATTACCCGTTTCCATTTTTTCCGGCAGGTACAGGGTAAATGTAGTTCCCTTACCCTCCTCACTTTTCAGCTGTATTTCACCGCCGATGAGTTTCGCGAGCTCTCTTGATATTGAGAGGCCGAGCCCTGTACCGCCGTATTTTCTGCTTGTGGTCCCGTCGGCCTGCTGGAACGCCTCGAATATAACGGCCTGTTTTCCCTCCGGGATGCCTACGCCTGTGTCGGATACATCAAAGGCCACGGCGCCGGCCGGCTCGAGCCCGCTCCTGAAGAGCCTGGCATCCGGGCGCGGCCTGCGGATAACCAGCTCAACACCGCCCTTTTCGGTAAACTTGAAAGCGTTTGAAAGCAGGTTCTTGACGATCTGCCATACCCTCTGGGGATCTGTGAGAATAGTTTTCGGCAGCCCTTCAGCCACGCTGATGGAAAGGTCCAACCCCCTGTCCGAAGCGATCCGGCTGAACATGCCTTTGATGTTGTCCGAGAACCCTTCCAGGTCCATCTCCTCGATCATGATCTCCATTTTACCTGCCTCGACCTTCGAAAGGTCCAGCACTTCGTTGATCAGTGAAAGGAGGTCGTTGCCTGAGGAGTGTATGGTTTCGGCAAAATCCTTATGTTTATCGGACAGGCTTTCCGTCTTGTCCTCGGAGAGGAGCTGGGACAGCACAAGTATGCTGTTCAGTGGGGTCCGAAGCTCGTGGGACATGTTAGCCAGGAATTCGGATTTGTACTTGCTCGCGATCTCGAGCTCTTTTGCTTTTTTCTCGATATCATCCTGGATTTTTTTAAGATCGGCATTTTTCCCGCGTATATCGTCTCTCTGCTCTTCAAGTGTTTTGGTGCGCTCCTCCAGCTCCTCGTTTGTTACCCTCAGCTCTTCCTGCTGCTGCTGCAGCCTCTGTTCCGAATCTTTCAGCGCCCTGGTATGCTCCTCAAGCTCTTCATTGGTCTGCCTCAGCTCCTCCTGCTGGACCTGAAGCTGTTCGGCCTGGCCCCTGGTTTTTTCAAGCAGTTTTTCCGTTCGGGTAGTTGAAATGGAGGTATTTACGGCAATTCCGATACCTTCTGCCACATTTTCCAGAAACTCGATGTGAAGATCTTCAAACCGCCCGAAGGTGCCAAGCTCGATCACACCGGTTACTTTGCCCCAGAAAGTAAAGGGGACCACGACAATACTCCCGGGCGTCGAGTTCCCAAGACCGGAGTCGACCCTCATGTAGCCGTCAGGGACCTCGGTAATGAGAATACTTTTATTTTCAAAAGCTGCCTGGCCTACAAGGCCCTCCCCGAAATTGAATTCATCCGCAAATCCCTTCCGCTTTCTGTACGTGTAGCTGGCGGTCATTTTCAGTAAATATTCATCCGTAATTGTGTAGAAGGCCCCGATCCGGGCGTTTATATATTTCGCTAGAAAGGTGATAACATTCCTGCCGAGATCTTCAACCGACTGAACACCGCGCATGTGTTTGTTCAATTCGGTTTCTCCTGTTTTAAACCAGTTCTGTCTTTCATTCTCCCCCGTCACACTGCTCAGCTGGCTTGTCATCTCGACAAGAGCAGTGCCTAATTCATCCTTTTCCGATTTCGGGATTATCTCGGCCGAATAATCACCTTTTGCGACAGATTTGGCCTGCCTGACGACAGCACGGAGGTTTTCCGCCATCTGGTTTACGGACCTGCCCAGCAGGTCGTTCTCGCTTCTTAATTCCACGGACCTGCTGAAATCCCCGACCGCGATGTTCTCACAAACATCGGTAACAGCCTGAAACGAATCGACCACCTTCCTGAAACTGTCATTGAGCTCACCGATCTCGTTCCCGGGCGCGTTTATTTTTTCCTGCGACAGGGTCCCGGAAGCTACCCGTCTGCTCCAATTAGTAATTTTTATTATTGGATGAACGATCCGGTTTGTGACACCCAGGGCCAGAATTACGATCAAAACTATGGTCAAGGATATTATTGCAATACTTATTCTTAGCAGTCTTTTTGCCGGCCCGAATGCCTCACCCTCACTTATCTCGGCGATCAAACCCCAGTGAAGCCCCAGCTTCTCCAGCTCCTCCAGGTTCCAGAAAATGCCCAGCACGTTTTCCCCGCGGTAGCCTGTGTATACAGAAGCATCCTCTTCCGTAATTTGCCGGCCCTGGATTTTTTTGTGCGCGCGGGTTTCCCGGAGCTTTAACAGTTTTTGCCGCAGAATCGGACTTTCCTTTGTTTCCTCTTCGATCACCGGGGAGTAGGCCTTTTCCTCCTGCCTGAGCCATTTCCGCGTAGCTTCTGTGTCTATTTTCTGCCGCAGCGCGGTGTTTTTTTCTGAAAACCGGGAATTCGATCTCATGAATAGATCATCCCCCACAAGATAGGTCTCGCCTGTTTCACCGAGCCCGGTGTAATCCTGTATGATCTCATCGATCGGGTTTATGGGCACCTGAAAACCCATCAGCCCTATCTTGTCACCTTCCTCGTCCACCATTACCTGGACCATGAACATCGCAAACGCGTTATTCGACGGCGTGTATAACTCCATATCGGAAAACACGGGCCTGCCGGTCTCAAATGCTTTTCTGCACGCGCTTCCGAATTTTGTATCTGCGTATCTGCCCCTGAAGATGTTCGTCCCCAGATCGTCTTCACCCATAACGGTGAAAAGAATGTTGCCGTCGGCATCGATGAGAAACACATCATAATAACCGTAGATCTGTAAAAAGTTCCTTAAGTCCCCGCTATTAGCCACAGACAATCTCGCCCACTCAATGGTCTTTACAAATCGATCAGCCCCGGTCCCGCTTTCAAGGTATGCCTGTCTCAATTCCTGCAGGAACGAGATGTTGGGGCTCAGGTCGGACTGAAGGCGCAGGTCGTTCAATTTTTCCAGGAAATAGGCCTGGACGTATTTTTCCTTGAGTCTTATCGTGCTTGACAACGATTTTACAGCCTCATTACGCAGATTACGCCGGGCATTCCGGTAGCTCACAAGGCTGACCACGGCCATCGGTACAATAGAGATCGCCAGGAACCACAAAAACAGGGTCCGCCCTATCCCGCTCAAAACTGTCAGACGATTGCGCCTGGAGTCATCTTTAGCTTTTTCACTGTTATCGGCCGTCACCCGGATCTCCTTTTCTCTTTTCTTATAAGCAGGGCCGTCCCCGTCATCTATTTTACAGAAATATCAGCCGAAAAGCTTTCATCGGCAAACGCGTCGATATCGACAGGGGCGCTCAATATCCTTCCTTCAACTGCCAGGTCCATGATCTGCCGAAGCCCGTCCTTGTCCACATCGAGATTCATATAATTGATAACATTCAGGTCAATGCGCAGGCTCTGGACAATGGCGTCATGGGTGTGTTCGGGTATATGCCTGCGTATCATCCGAGTTATATCGGCCATAGCCTTACCGCCGGTTTTTCTCGCTTCCTCTATGTCAGCACCCGCCCTGCGTACATAATGCAGAACTTCCTTCAGGGCTTCTCTTTTGTCCCTGATGGTTCTGTCGGCAGCGATAATGATGCACTCCACATGCCCCCCGGGCCACTCCATGACATCTTTGGAATACCAGGCAACATATCCGTATCCTCCGGTTTCCACAACATCGGCCCAGGGAAGCGACTGCTCAAATGAAGCCGGGGTCCCGCGGGAATTGTTCTTTTTAAAAAAGCCGGTGACCTTAGAGGGGACACTTCTATCGCGACCACATCGTCATCCGGGCCGAACCCGAGCCCCAGTGTTTTTCCGTGGTCCCTGAGATATTTGTAAAGCACGACGGTGTGTGTCGCGAGCAGTGACGGGACCGCGCACTGACTCGGCCTCCCAAGGTCTTCCTTAACAGCGGAAAACGCTTCGGCCACCATTTTATCGGGTTTCCGGTAGATCCTGCCGCCCGGAAGCCGTACATATTCGTTCATGAGATCGTTGATGGCAAGGGCGTTGCCGTCCCTGTGCGCCAGGCCCACCCAGCGGAAATCGGGGTTTTCTGAAAACATGTCCATTGCCATCGGGGAAACTATATACGCGATATCGGCCTCCCCCGCAATGAAATACGCCCTCAGCTCGGGCCAGCTTCCCATCCGCTCGATTGTGTAATCCGCGTGCTCCATCACTTCGCCGTACTTTTCATAGGCCAAAATCCCGGCGTAATGATCAGCGATCGGAATATACAGCGCCTTTATAGACTGTTTTTCACCTGCGAAGATGTTTCCGGTATTTATACTTAATCCGGCCGCCGCGAATAAAAACACAAAAATCAGGATTTTTCCAATTTTTTTCCTTAACATACAATGCTCCATTATTCAATCCGGGTACATCTGCCTCTCCGGATTCAAGCGCAGCTGTATTTTACTGATACTTACTTTTGTAAATCACATTCGTATTAAATTATAGGATAAAGCAGGGCGGGATTCAAATAAATAACCGCGTCTTTTCAAGACGTCCGGTTCTTCAAGAGGCCGGGATCTTAAGCACCGCGGGACCTTCAGCTCATCATCCATCGAGAAGCTCGCGTACCTTTTGTTTAAGGCTGCCGGGGGTAAAGGGTTTGTGGAAGAAATTTATTTCTTTATCAACGGCTCCGCGCCGCATGATAAAATCTTCATTATAACCTGAAATGAACAACACCCTGGCAGCGGGGTGGAAATCCTGCATCATTTCTACAAGCTCGGGGCCGCTTTTTCCGGGCATTACAACATCAGTAATAATAAGGTCGATGGTGCTCTGCAGCCTTCCTATCTCGAGCGCTTCATCGCCGTTGCCCGTTTTGTTCAGCAGATCGACCTTCTGATCTGGGCCGACGACTATTATCAGCACCCCGGCAACATCAAGATAATTTTGGGCCCTGTCCCTCTCTTCACGGAACTTACGGGTCCGCTCCCCGACTATCTCTTCGAGCTCGTCCCTTTCCTTCCTTAAAGCATCCTCGGCTTTTTTGATCCTGAGCATGACCTTCAGCTGGGCCACAAGCTCGCCCTCGTCTATCGGCTTCGTAATAAAAGCGTCGGCACCTATCTCCAGGCCCTTGATACGGTCTGTGGTTTCCGTCCTCACAGCAGTGATCAGGATTATCGGTATGTTTTTTACAGACTCATCGGCTTTAAGTTCTTCACATACTTCGAACCCGTCCATACGCGGCATTTTGATATCAAGAAGGACAACATCAGGCTGTTCCTCTTTTGCTTTTTTGATACCTTCTGCACCGGAACTGGCTGTCAATACCTGATAGTCAGGCATCAGGTTTTTCAAAATCACCGATATAGTAACCAGGTTATCCCGCTTGTCATCAATTGCCAGGATCTTCGGCATTGCCATTACCCGAGTTTAGATATTTACAGAGCAATGAAATCTTTTATCTTCTGAAGAAGCTCTTTCACGTCAATGGGTTTTGATATATACTCGTTACATCCTGCCTCTATGATTTTTACTCTATCACCTTTCATTGCGTGGGCAGTGAGAGCTATTATCGGAATGTGCCTTATGCTCTCATCCTGACGGACCTTTTTAACAATTTCATAACCATCCATCCCGGGCAGCGACATGTCCAGCAGCACAAGATCAGGTTTTTCTGAATATATCTTATTCAACCCTTCATTTCCGTCGGTAGTTTCGATAATATTATACTTTTTTGCTAATATTGCCTTTATTGTTGCGGCATTGTCCGGATTGTCCTCGATCGTTAAAATAGTAGGCAGCACGCCCTTTTCCCCGGGCGGTTTTTTCTTTTGTGCTCCTTTTTCTTTTTTAACAACTATAACTTTTTCTGCAGTCGTATTGTCAGCTGAACCCTCCTTATGAGTATAAAGCATCTTTTCTACTTTTTCCAGCAATCCTGACCGGTCGATACTGCCTTTTTGAACCAGCTGCTGCACATTGTTAAAAGTCAGTCTTTTCAGGTCCTCAGGGGTCAAATCCTTGGCTGTCAGTACCAGCACAGGGATTCCGGAAGTGGCTTTTGTGCTGCGTATTTTTTCGAGGACCACAAACCCGTCGACATCAGGCATCATTAGATCGAGAATAATCCCATCGGGGATACGGGCCCGCACCTTCTCAAGCGCCTTTTCCCCGCCGTCGGCGACATCAACCATATAACCGCAGCTTTCAAGGATCGCCTTGACCTGGATTATCGCGGCCCTGTTGTCCTCTACAAGGAGGATCCTGTTTTTTGTTTCTTTCACCGGGACCGGGCGTGTTTCACTCTGAGCTTCAAGATCCTTTATAACTCTTTTCAGCTCCTTCAGCAGTTCCCTGGAAGTTGTCGCACTTTTTGCCAGAACAGACGATGCGTTCCCCGAGAGCCTTTCTCTTTCCTGCCGTGTAAGGTCCTTTGCCGTGACAACAATAACAGGAAGGTCCCTGGTTTCAGGCCTTCTTCTGAGATCATCCAGGACCTGAAACCCGTCCAGCCCCGGCATGATGAGATCCAGTATAAGAACGTCGGGCACTTCTTTTCTTAAAAACTCCAGGCATTTTTTCCCATTTTCAACGGACACAGCATTCATATTATGCTCTTCGATGACCTTTATCATGAGATCAAGGTCGATCCTGTTGTCATCGACAACAAGCACCCTGAACGGGACAATGCTGCTTATCTTACGTATTTCAGCTATAAGGGTGCCCTTGTTCACCGGCTTTGAAATAAAATTCACAGCCCCGAGTGCAAAACCTGTTTCTTTATTATCGGAAACAGATACAATTATAACAGGTATATCAACCGTTTCAGGGTCGCTCTTCAATCCCTGCAGCACTTCCCACCCATCCATTTCCGGCATCATTACATCGAGGGTGATCGCAAAAGGGTGATTCTTTTTCGCGAGCTCCAGCGCCTGAATGCCTGACGCTGCAGTTAATACGCTGTAACCCTCTTCTCTCAGGTTGACCGATATCATATCGACCACATCTTCTTCATCATCGACAACCAGTATTGTCTTCTGCCCCGGTCTTGATTTAAAAATCCTTTCAGGGATTTTCAGCGCGGGTTGGAGGACTTCGCTCATGTATTTTACGGGCAGGATCAGCGAAAAAGCAGAACCCTCTCCCGGAGTACTCGTCACAGTGATATCTCCCCCGAGCAGCCTGGCTGTTTTTCGGGCAATCGTAAGACCGAGCCCTGTCCCCTCATAGCGTCTTGACGCGCTCCCGTCCACCTGCCTGAACTCCTCGAAAATATGCTCCTGGTCCTCGGGCGTGATACCTATCCCCGTGTCCGTCACTTCGACGACAATGTTGTCAGCGTCCTGTACCGCGGAGACGGACACGCTGCCGCTGCCCGTGAACTTTACCGCATTTCCCACAAGATTCTGAAGGATCTGTGATACCTTATTTTCGTCGCTTTCGATCCCCGGAAGATCGTCCGCAAAGTCCTGTTTTAGTTCTATATTCTTTCCCGCTGCAATGATTTCATGGCCCTCAACAACGGACTCTATCAACGACCGAAGGGAAAAAGATTTCACGCTGAGGTCCATCCTCCCTGCCTCTATTTTCGAGAGGTCAAGGATGTCATTGATGAGAAGGAGGAGCTGTCTCCCGTTTCGCTCGATGATCTCCAGATACTCGGCCTCTTCTTCAGAAAGTTTGTCCTTTGTCTGCATCAATAGGACGCTTGAAAGCGCCATGACCGAGTTGAGAGGTGTCCTGAGCTCGTGGCTCATGTTCGACAGAAATTCACTTTTCAGGCGGTTCGCCTCTACAACCTTCTTTCTCTGTACTTCCAGCGCGATGTTCTGCTGGTATAATTCATCGGATTGTACATTCATCTCGTCCGCCTGGGCACGCAGTTCCCTGTTTGTGAACTCGAGATCTTCGGCAAGCCTTCTCTCCTCCTCGTTTGACAGCAGATTGGAGTACATTGTGTTCAACCCGATCCACGTCTGATCGATTATTTCCTTCTGTTCCTGTGTGTACCCTTTAAGGCTGGCGAGTGATATGATCGCCAGGACATTGTCCCTGACTGTAACCGGGATGGTGATGATATCCCTCGGAATTGCTGTCCCCGCAAAAGTCCTGAACATAAAAATAGTATCTTCCGGGATATTTTGTATAAGGGATATCTTCCGGGTCTCGAGCGCCTTACCGAACGCGCCTTCCGAGATCGACGCGTCAAAGGGCCCTAGAAGCTCGGCATTTATCCCTGTCGAAGTGTAATGCTCGAACCTGTTGTTTTCACCGTTGTACCGGTAGAAGGCACCGATCTGGGAACCCGTGAGGTCCATTAAAATGTCAAGAAGGCTTTTAACAAAATCCTCAAACCCGGATGCTCTGACCATTTTCCCGGATATGTCCGCAACCCCCTGCTGTATTCGGATCTGGGCTGCCATGGAGTCTGCCATTCTGTTAAACGACCTGGCAAGAAAGGCGATCTCGTCATCTCCGGACTCCTTGTTCCGGGCGTTGATGTCGCCCGACTGGATTTTTTTTGATACATCTGTCATTTCAACCACAGGTCTCGCGATGTTGTTAGAGATTATTATCGAAACAATATAAACAAATACCGCCGTCGCAACTAAAAGTATAAATAACTCTCTCAACATCCTTTTTATATGAGCATAGATTTCACTCAGATCCTGTTTGGCCACAAAACCCCACTGGACCCGCGGTATATATGAGTATGCCGCGAGAACCTCCACACCCCTGTAATCGGTTGCCTCGGTGACACCGGCATTCCCCTGCGATGCCATTACAGCCGCCCGGGCATCTATCTTCAACCTGAGAGGAGCGTTGTCAAACCACCTCAACTCGTTCAGAGCGACTACATCCTTGTTCACGATCAGGGTTTCACCTGTGCTGCCCATCCCTGTCCTGTCAAGAAGCAGATCATAAAGGGAATGCTCGAGATCTATTCTTGCGACGACTATTCCCGTAACGAAACTTTCTTCACGTTCCAGACTGTACACCGGAACGGAAACTGACATGGCGGGTTCTTTCAATGCACTCGAATAGTAAATATCCTTGAAGTATATCTCCCCGCTTTGCAGAGGGCCTGTGAAATAAGGGTCCCCCGATTTATCTTCACCTTCGGTCTGCGGGTTTGTCGAGAGAACAATTTTGCCGTTAACTGCATTAATAAAAAAAATTTCATCATAGATCTTATAATTTTTTATATACCTGCGAAAAAGCGCTCTTGCGATTTCTATTAACTCATGATCTTCTTTTGTATAATCCTGATTATTTAATGAAACATCCCCTGTCTTTCTAATCTCGAGATCTTCGGAAATGGTTAACATATCCCCCGCCCTCTCATCCAGCCATGAATTGACCTGTTGGACTTTCAGGTTCTCGATAACTCTCAGTTTGCTGAAGGCCTGTTCTTTTATTGCCGTGACTCTCTGAAAATATATTATGACACTTATAAACAGCATGGGTAAAAGGGTGGTCATAAGAAATATGAACCGGAGCCGCGTTCTCAGATTTTTAAATCTAAATGTATTCTTCATTAGGGTCTTCCTTAAAACAGGATCAAAAAGTACACCTGTACAATTTCACTTCATGCTAAGCTGTGTCAATACCTGATATGCCGCCCGCCCCATGTTTATGCGGCATCCTCTATTAACCCTGCTGCTTTTTTATTTCTTTTGATATACAAGGCACAATCCTCCCTCTTTTTTGAACACTCCCGAGTATTTAAGCGGGGGGGTCCCCGCACTGCAGAGAACAATATACCCCCTTTACGAGCGCATTCTGCAGTTTTATGAATATTTCCGTTTGCTTTATTCTTTCAAACCGCGAATAATTTTATATACCCGCTATAATAAATATATAACATTATTAAAAAATAATTATTTCTTTTCCTGACAGCTCAACTTTTTTGCGGTACAGTAGTTGCGTAACTGTGAAACTAAAGGATTGTTAAATTAAGGTACTGAGGCTAAAATAAATTGAAATGCAGAAAGAGGATGCCTTATTAAAAGCGCGTACACGACAACAATTACCGACGAAGCCCTGAGACGCGGGATAGAGGTAGAGGTCATCGATGCCGATACCCCGATATTTATACTGAAGTACAGAGGGAGGGAGATCCGTTGCTACAACTCCCTGACAGACCGTGTAGGCGCCGTTACCTTCCATCTTACGCAGGACAAGCACCTCGCCAATTCCTTTTTAAAAAGACACGGTTTTCCGGTGCCGGAGCAAATGGTCTACACCACATTTAAGAAAGCGGTCGAATTTCTAAGCCAAAAAAGACCTATAGTAGTCAAGCCCCGGGCCCAGTGGGGGGCACGGGGGGTATCAACTCACATATCGAATGAAAAGGAGCTTCACTACGCTCTGGGCAGGGCCGGCCGCTTTGAAAAAGGCATTGTTCTTGAAGAATGCGTAAATGGTATCGACCGGCGGCTGATATTTGTTGACCACTGTTTTACCGCTGCCATTCAGAGGACCCCTCCGTTTGTGACGGGTAACGGTATTGACACAATCAGGGGCCTCATCATCAGCCGAAACAAAGAAAAACGCGAAATCGACCCGGCAAACATTATCCCGCTCGACCGGGAAACCCTCAGGTGCATCACAGGGCAGAAACTGGATTTTGATTCTGTCCCTGAAGCCGGGCAAAAGCTACAGGCACGCTGGACGACCAACTTTCACACAGGAGGAACTGTCGCTATTATTACAGACTCTGTCGGTCCAGGTTTAAAAGATGCGGCAGAGAAAATCAGCCGGCTTGCAGGGCTGCCTTTGCTCGGGGTCGATTTTCTTGTGGATGAGACCGATCAATCCTTCAAAGTTGTGGAGCTTGCGCCCGATGTCGCAATCTCACCCCGCGGGGGAAATATTGTCGCAAAGCGCTATATTGACTATCTCTTCCCGGAAACCACCTGACGGCAGCTTGCTAAACAGGCAGCCCTATATTGATGCGTCCGATTTCCAGCTTCCGTGCTTGTTGCAGTGCCCTATAATGGTGAGGGTACCGGTTTTTCCTGTTTTCAGGTGCAGTCCAACTGCCGGCTGTATGTTTTGAGGCGTCATCAAATACCTGGAAGAATATGCGTTATTTACATAGACATCGATCCACATGATCCAGTGATCATCCGCCATAGGGTGGGGGACCGAACCGACCTTTACATGGATATCGCGGCAGTCATCAGGTATAAGACCGCAGGAGTCGGTTACAACTATAACGGGCACATGTTTTTCTTTTCCCTCTTTCCCGGAAGGCATGACCGCGTCCGCATCTTCCTGAAACTGGTTTTTCGGCGCGCCGCAAACCGAGCATCTGTCAGGAGCATTATCGAATTCGATATGCCCGCACATTTTACATACAAACATTTTTGACATATTAAACCTCCGATTGATTTATTAAACAATACGTTCATCGAAACAACAGGTCAATAGCAGTTAACGGATAATCAATAAAAACCTCCCGATATTTAAAACCATCCTTGATGGAAAAGAAGCCCAAAGAAGTTTACAGTCGACCTTTTACAGACCCGTCGGAGTAAATCCTGGCGAAAATCATAAAAATAAATTTAAAATTTGACTATATTATAAAAAAAAATTATAATTGACATTTGACAATTATTTATTTATAGTAGGACCTAATTCGTTTTAGATAATAGTCAAGTAAAGTTTTAGTCATTACGAGATTTTATTTCTCGCCTATGGTTTTTAACTACGGGAGGAAGATGTGAATATTAATGGATAATAACATATTTATGAAACCATTTTTTCACATATTTTCAAGGAGAATATTTTATGGTCATGCGGAAAATTGCAAGGATTTTTGAACCGGTCGCAATAATATTAATTTTAGCAGGTATAGTCGGCTTGATCCAGCCCATTCACGTAGAAATATTCAGGTGGGGATTTAATGTGCTGTGGATCGGGCTTGCTTCTTTCATGCTCTTCTCTCATTTTACAGGTTAAAGTTTCAAATAAGTGTTATAAACTCTCAAGTCAAGATGTTAAATATCCTGACATTAAAGGGGGTGATGCAGGCAAGTTTAAGGTTGAGATTTTAGCGGTAATTCAGTAATCAAATTTTATTTAGGAGGTTTTGTATGAGAAAAACATCTTTGTTTATCTTTGTGGTTGTACTTGCTGTTATGGTGCTCGGCACTTTCTCGATTGGCTTTGCCAGAGGCGGGAAAGATAAGGATGAAGGCCCGGTTACTCTCAGGCTTCTCTATTTTCAGTGGGCACCGGGGAATGCCTTGGCAAAAACAGCGGCAGGTTATGAAGCGGCTACCGGTGGTAAGGTCAAAGCCGAAACTGAACTTCCGGGATTCAACGAGTGGTATGCGAAATGGCTGTCTTCTATCCAGGCCCAGGAGTATGTGTGGGATATCATCGTTATTGACTCACAGTGGCTGGGCATGGCAGTTGATGCCGATTCTGCCGTTGATCTTACTTCTTTAATCGGAAATAAGCCTTTCGTCAAGCAGATTCCCCCCACAATGAAACCTTATTACATGGGTGACCCGACTGACAGCGGGAAGATTTGGTCCGTGCCTCTTGAAGCCGATGCCGAACTTATGATCTACCGTAAAGATCTTTTCGAAGATCCCGCGAATATGAAAGCATTCAAGGCAAAGTACGGGTATGATCTCCCATCCCCTCCGGATACATGGGCCAGTGTAAGGGATATAGCAGAATTCTTCTATGATCCGGCTAATGAATTTTACGGGTACATAAACAAGTATGGTGTACCCTATGATGTCATCACATGGGACTTCAACCAGGTTCTCTGGAGTTTTGGCGGAGCTTTCTGGGACAGGGAGACAAAAACTGCTGAAGGGTACATCAACAGCCCCAAAGCGGTAAAGGCGATGGAGTTCTACAAGAGCCTGACAGAGTTCGCCCCTCCAGGGTGGCCGAACGCAGCCTTTGAAGAAACAGTTCAGAGCATGAGCCAGGGGATAGTCGCAATGGCTGTTGAGTGGTCTTCATTCGCGCCGAGTATTACCGATCCGGAAAAATCCAAGGTGCATGATAAGGTCGCTTTTGCGGTTCCTCCAAGGGGGCCTGAAGCGCATTATGTGAGCCTCGGCGGACAGCCGATGACAATCAGTGCTTATTCTCCCTATGAGAAGGAAGCAGCTGATTTTATCGAATGGTTCTATGAAACTGAGCAGATCTGGACATATGCTGAAAATCATGGCCATCCCGCTTACATGGACGTCCTGTCATCTCAGAGGTTCTGGGATATTCTGCCGCAGAACAAGGCATTGTATGACACACTGCCCTATGTCCGCGATATATGGAACATTCCTGTGTATAATGAGCTCTTACAGGCTTCACAGGAGCTTCTTAACAGCGCTGTCACAGGGGCCAAGCCGGTCAAGGAAGCTCTGGATGAATTAGCAGCAAGGAACCAGGCTACTCTTGATGATTTTTACAAGTAATTGAAATTACAATAAAAACACCGGAGCCCCGGCAGGCCGGGGCTCCGGTTTAATTAAGTTAGAGGAGGCAATTGACTTGAGTACGGTAACTTCAATGGGTGAAACAACAAAAAGAAGAAAGGCACGCAGGGGTATTACGGATAAACAGTTGAAATATTTGTTTCTCATGCCCTGTATCGCACTACTTGTATTTCTTATTCTGTATCCGCTGATCTGGTCGGCCTATCTCAGTTTCACGGATTACCGGGCAGTTCAGGGGAGATTCAGGCTTTTCCCGGGACTGGTTAAAGAAAAACCGGGTATAAAACTGATAAAACCGAATACCGTGGGTTTTAAAAATTATAAAGATATTTTAAGAAACCGGTATATCTGGAAGCATTACCGTACTACAGGTAAGTTTGTTATCTTCTCTGTTTTGATTCAGTCGATTATCGGGCTGGGGCTGGCCCTCCTGTTCAACAGGGAGTTCAAGGGGAAAGGTATAATCACCACAATGATTCTTGCTCCCATGATGCTTTCTCCTGTTGTTGTCGGCATGTTCTGGAGGTACATGCTGGAGCCAAACTGGGGGGTGATCGACTATATTCTAAACACTTTTTTCGGGCTTCCACGGATAGAATGGCTCGCGCATGAAAAGACGGCCCTTTTCGGGATAATCATCGCAGATACCTGGATGTGGTCTCCGTTCATGTTTCTCTTCTGTCTCGCGGGTGTTTCGGCTATACCAAAATATCTCTACGAAGCCGCGGAAGTGAACAAGGCGTCCGGCTGGTTCAGGTTTTCCCGTATTACTTTCCCCCTGATGTGGCCCCTCATGATGATTGCCATGATATTCCGTACGATGGATGCTTTTAAACTGTTTGATATCGGATGGGGGATGACACAGGGTGGGCCCGGTTTCAGTTCTCAGACCGTGTCAATGCTTCTCTATCGTGACGCTTTCTTATCCAGCAAGACAGGTGTGGCCTCTGCTTTTGCATACATCCTGCTTATATTGATTGTAGCGCTGAGTAATATTTACATTAAATATCTCCTCAAAGCCAGGGCCCGGTAATAAATCTGTATAAAGGATAAACAGGGAGGATGAAATTGGATCGAACAATTCGTAGAAAAAGAAAAAAAGGGACTAAGGTAGCAGGCACAGTCATGATATTTATTGTGATTGCGATTGTCTTTGTCGCCTACGTGTTCCCCATATTCTGGATGGGAGTCACATCATTAAAGACCAAGGTCCAGATCTTTGATACCAAACCGAAGCTTTTTTTCAAGCCCACATTAAACAATTATAGAACGTTTATCGGCACTGCTGAAGGAGGAGAGGTCGGAGCGGGAAGGGCAGGGGCGGCTACGTCGTTCATTGCGGCCATGGGCAGGTCAATTCTTATGACCACGTCAGTTACTCTGTTGTCATTGTTATTGGGGACCATGGCGGCTTATGTCCTGTCAAGATATAAGATGCCGGGAAAAGATGACCTGATGTTTGCCATTCTTTCCACGAGGATGCTTCCGCCTATTGTGGTACTTATACCGATATCCCTTCTCTTTACAAATATAGGCCTCAAAGATACTTATCTTGGATTCCTTCTTTTATACACGATGTTTAACATGGCTTTCTCTGTGTGGATCATGAAGAGCTTTTTTGATGATGTGCCTTTCTCCTTTGAGGAAGCCGCTATGTGTGACGGGTATACCCGGTTCAGGGCCTTTTTAAAAGTGGTATTGCCTATGGTAAAGCCCGGCCTTGCGGCAACCTCGATATTCTGCGGCATTCTTGTATGGAACGAGTTTCTATTCGCCATTGTTATAGGGACGAGAAAATGGGTTTTTATGCCGCCCACAATATTCACGATGTCCTACGGAGCTGAGGGGATCATCTGGGGTGTGCTCGCGTCCTCCAGCCTGATATATATTGTGCCGGTTCTTGTTTTCGTGTATCTGGTTCGAAAGAACCTGCTGCGCGGTATCACTTTTGGTGTCATAAGGGGGTAATGTATATAATGTCTATGATTCGCCTGGTTAATATGACGAAGAGGTTCGGCAAAACCGTAGCGGTCAAAAATGCCGACCTTGAGATTGAAAAGGGAGAGTTTGTAGTTTTCCTGGGGCCTTCCGGGTGCGGGAAAACCACAACATTGAGGTGTATAGCCGGACTGGAAAATCCCGAAGAGGGGGAAATTTATATTGATAACGAGCTTGTCAATGATCTGCCGACTCTTGAACGTGATGTCGGCTTTGTGTTTCAGCATTATGCTCTTTTTCCGCATATGAACGCTTATCAGAATATTTCATTTCCGCTTCGCGCTATGAAACATAAAAAAAGTTATATAGAAAGAGAAGTAATGAAAGTAGCCGAGTTATTGCGGATAGAGAAAATATTGCAGCTTAAACCATCCCATTTGAGCGGCGGAGACCTGCAGAGTGTGGCGCTCGCCAGGGCCCTTGTAATTAAACCGAAAGTTTTTCTGCTGGATGAGCCCCTGTCTACACTTGACGCTGAGTTCCGTGAAGAAGCCAGGACCATGATTAAAAAGATACATATTGAAATAGGGGCAACAACGATTTACGTCACCCATGACCAGATGGAGGCCATGGCAATAGCAGACAGGATCGTGACGATGAATTTAGGTGAGATACAGCAGATAGATGCTCCGGAATATGTCTATCACAATCCGGTAAACATATTTGTCGCCAATTTTCTGGGGAGCCCGGGGATGAATTTTATTGACTGCTCTCTGGAAGGAGATAATACTCTTAAACTTGGATTGGACGGAAAAATTTTACAGATTAATGAAAAAATCGTTAAAAAAATAAAGGCCGTTAGAGAAGGCAAAGCACTGCTTATGATGGGTATCAGGCCCGAGGATATTAAACTGAGCTTCAAAAAAGATGTGTACGGTTTTGATATGGAGGTAACAATAGTTGAGGAAATTGGGCCTGAAAATATCATCAATCTTCGCTCAGGAGACCATGTAGTAAAGGTCCTTACCGACCCTGATACTCTGCCTGAAACGGGAGAAACCGTATGGGCGGTGCCGGATCAGGATAAAATACGTATATTTGATCAGCAAACTCAAAAGGAAATATTATAGAGATGAGGTAATGATTCATGCCGACTATTGTTCTTAAAAATGTAGTGAAGAAATTCGGAAAGATTGTCGCTTTAAATGAGATCGATCTGGATATAAAAGAGGAAGAATTCTTCGTTCTGGTGGGGCCCACGGGAGCAGGAAAAACAACCACATTGAGAGTGGTTTCCGGACTCGAAAAGATAGATTCCGGTGAAATGTTATTCGGAAATGAAGACGCGACCGTGCTCAGCCCGGCGGAAAGAGATGTAGCTTTTGTCTATCAATCTTTTTCTCTGTACCCGCAGATGACTGTGAGAAAGAACCTGGAATTTCCCCTTCGTTCACCCATGTACAGAGAAAGTGAAGAGGAAATCAAAAAAAGGGTGGAACATGTCGCGGACCTCCTTCACATAACAGCTCTTTTAGACAGAATGCCCGACGCTTTATCAGGGGGCGAGATGCAGAGAGTCGGTATCGGGAGGGCGATTGTTAGAAAACCACAAATTTTTTTGATGGATGAGCCGCTTTCGGACCTGGACGCGAAACTCCGTGAACAGCTGAGGGTTGAGCTGCGGCAAATACAATCAGATTTAAAAACAACTACAATTTATGTAACGCATGACCAGGTTGAGGCCATGTCGATGGGTGACAGGGTTGCGGTGTTAAATGAGGGGGTTGTACATCAGATCGGCACTCCCAAAGAAGTGTATCGAAAGCCGTGTGATCTTTTTGTAGCAGGGTTCATAGGAAATCCGAAAATGAACTTTTTATCCTGTAAAATAATCGGCGGTGCTTCTCCGACGCTTGATCTTGAGAAAGGGCTTTTTCAGATCTCATTATCTGAAAAAATTGCGAAAAAGTTTCTGGGTTACCCCGAAAAGGATGGGTTGCTAATGGGGATTCGCCCGGAGGCAATTATTTTACATAAAGAGAAGGGAAAAGCCAGAATTGAATCCGAAGTTTTGTTTTTAGAGCATTTTGGTTCGATGAACATAATCAATCTGCAGATCGGTGAGAAGATACTCAAGGTTCGCACGCATCCGACTCAAACAGCAAAACAAAAGGAAAAGGTCTGGATAGAATTTGAAGAGGAGCATATTATTCTTTTTGATAAAGAAACAGGAAAATCCCTGGTTGAATAATTGCTGCTCTATATACTTGCCCTTTTAATATTTTCAATTTAAATCAGCCGCTTGTTGGAAAATGCCGAAAAAAAATTAAACTATACCAGGAGGATAAAGATGAAGATAAAGTTTGGAGTAAATACGCTTGTGTGGGTCCTTGACTTTTCTGAAAAAGGTTTTTCTCTTCTTGAGAAGACAAAAAACATGGGTTTTGATGCTATTGAATTAACACCGGGAGATGAGTTCAGGAAAATGGACCCTGAAAAACTTCATAAGAAACTCGATGAACTGGGGCTGGAGGTGTCACTGTGCGGCATATTTAATGAGTCCAATGATATTTCAACCGACGATGCCGTTATACGCCAAAGGGGGATCGATTATATGCGGGATTACACGGACTGGGGTAAGGAAATTGGTGCCAGGATCATTGGAGGCCCGCTGTTCTCAGCGCTTGGGAAGAAAAGATACCTTCCTGATGAGGAACGAAAAGCTGAATGGGACCGTTCGGCAGATTCCCTCAAAAGGATAGGTGAAGATGCCGCGAAAAAAGGGTTCATCATCGCAATGGAACCGATAAACAGATTTGAAATCGATATGATCAATACAGCAAGTCAGGCAATTCAGATGTGTGAACAGGTCGACAATCCCTCAATTAAGATGATGCTTGACACCTTTCATATGAATATTGAGGATATAAATATCGGTGATGAGATCCGTGCTTCAAAAAAGCACCTCGTCCACTTTCATACCTGCGCCAATCACAGAGGAGTGCCCGGTAATGATCATATCCCGTGGGGAGAAGTGAACAAAGCTCTGAATGATATAGATTATGAGGGGTACGGGGTCATTGAAAGTTTCGCCCAGGGAGAGGTTGCAGCATTCGCCAACATATGGCGGCCGCTTGTTGAAGATCAGGATGATATCCCGAGAGAAGGTTTGAAGTTCCTCAGGAAGGCACTCAAATAACCGGCATTTAAAAAACCTCCCGTAACGAGAGATTTTTCAGGAAAAAGTACCATGCCCGAAGACATAGAAACAACCTGCATATCCTTCAATAAAAATAGAGAAATCTCTATTTTTAACCGGAAGATAAATTATCCCGGGGAGAACCAGGTCCTCGTGAGGATGAAGGCGTGCGGCATCTGTAAGTATGATATCAAATGTTATAAGGACATAGACATCGACCCGGTTTACAGCGAGAAGCCGGGCCATGAAGGTGTTGGAATTGTGGAAGCTGTAGGTAAGGGTGTAAAAAATATCAAGCCCGGTGAAAAGGTGACATCGGACTCTTTTGGCGGCGCCTTTGCTGATTATTTTGTTGCTGATCTTGACACGGTCGTAAAAATACCCGGAGATGTTGAAGAATATGGATTCTGGGTCTCCGAACCCGTTGCGTGTGTTGTAAGTTCACTTAGATTATTAAGAATAGAGCCCGGCGACGATGTGGTGGTCATCGGATGCGGTTATATGGGGTTACTGATCATTCAGGGATTACCAAAAAATTTTATCCATAATCTTACAGCAATCGACATAGATGAAGACAGGCTGTCAATGGCGAAAAAGTTCGGCGCAGATAAAACTGTAAATTCCCGCGATGAGGATGCTGTTCAGGCAGTACTGGATATTTCAAAAAATAAAGTCGACGTTGTAATTGAGGCAGCCGGGGCAAAGGGGGTTATTAGTCAGGCGACGGGTATGTTAAAAAATGGGGCCAAACTCTGTATTTTCGGGCATCACGCAGAGGATGAAGTGATTCCCACAGGAGAGTGGCATATGAAAGGGCTGCAGGTTTTAAACACCACTCCATATATGTCGAAAGACTTCCAAAAAGATCTAATTGATGCTGTAAAATTAATGGAAAAAGGAGTGTTCGACCAGTCGGAGCTAATTTCTCATACCTATTCCTTTACAGATATTCAAAGAGCAATGGAGGAAGTTGCTAAAAACCCTTCTGATCTAATAAAAGCTGTTGTCATCTGCGACCTGCTCCATATCGAGTATTGAAATGTCAGAAGAGCTCACAGCTGCTTTAAAAAAATACAAAAATATTTTGATTGTGATCAAAGGTTCGCCTGACCCTGATGTGATCGCATCATCATATGCAGCAAAATGTATCTACGAAACCCTTGGCGTCAGCGCCGAGATATTTTCGCAGCAAACTATCTCCCTCA
>DRHN01000011.1 GCA_011049595.1 Spirochaetota bacterium
CTAGTGTGTGAATAAAAAACCACAACAATATGTGATTTATTATTGAATTCGGGTGAGGTGTTCATGGTATCCGCCAGGGCCTGGGCTTCCTTGCGTGTTTTAGATCTGGGTTTTTCGAGCTTATCTATTGCGTCGGCGGTGAGGTTGTGGAGGAAATCGTTGAATGCTGGTTGTGTCCGGAGTTTCGGGCCTGAGTGAGTTTTGCCTCGTGAATTCTTCCACTGAATGCAATATGATTTATGTGTTTGTGTCATAAATACCCTATTGATATCATTGAATTTAAGTTTGTTCAAAGTTGAACAGAATTCTATAGTTGAACAAAGTTCACTGGTTGAACAAAACTTGATGTAGTTAAAACCACCGGGTTGTGTTTGTGGTGCTGTGTTGCTCTTAATACGACAGATTTTTATTGTCCTGCTGTTTAGTCGCCACTTACGGTAGCGGACATGGGTTCGGATCTTCCATGCCTGCACCTTACTTCCGCAAGTATTCGCTCGCTTTATTCTCACTCCCAGGTGCTTTTGTTGCTGCCGTCTGCCTGGGTTGGATATGAACGCTGGCTAAGCGCCGCAGGTATTTTATAAAGACCATAAATCCCTTTAAAGGTATATTAAAGCCCAATCCTCTACCAAATCCCACAATCCTGTCAAGCAAAAAACACAAGAAAATCAAGAAAACTCTCATTTTACCCCTATTCTACGCCCGCAGGTTGTAAGAAACAGACGTAAATCAATGAAAATAGCTAAACTTAGCAGATAGAATATCTACATATTTATTTTGGTACGGTTGTAAATTGTGTTGTTTAGTAAGGTTGTGGGTGCTGAGCGGACGCTTAGCGTTGATGTTAAAGAGGGGCATTTAACCCCCAATGGGCGTAATTGAACTTGACAGGCGTGAAATGCTTCTGTAAAGTTAGAGCAACTTTAAATCATTAATGAGGGAGGTGTGAAATGAAATTCAAAAAAGGGGATATGGTTTATTATCATTCAAGGGCACATGGAACAATCCCTGCAGTAGTTAGGGCTGTTGGTAAAAACCCTGGTAAAAACCGCGGTAATGTTTTTATCAGAGGGGAGTCTCCGACAACGAGGGGCTACATTAGTGCGTGGGTACATATTAGGAATGTTAAGCTACAAAACGAAGAGGTAAATCATGAAATTTAAACTGGAATTCAATATGGACAATGCGGCGTTTGAGGATGCGGACATCATGTACTCGGTGATTGCTTTTATTGAAGTAGAGGGTATTTTGAATAAAGTAGCAGATGATTATCAAAGCGGGGACATTGCCGGCGCCATTAGAGACTCAAACGGCAATGCCGTCGGGAAATGGGAAATTGAGGGAGATTGAAAAAACCAATGAAGGGACGGAAGGAGATAGCATGCTGCATACCAAAGAGCACTACGACCTGATGAACCAATTTGATAAGGAATTTTCCTACATGCGCCTTGACAAAGAGGATAAAAAACTATGGGGAAAGAGTATTATTTATGAGGACGGAGAAACCAATAAATTGTTTTGTGCATATCGTCACGGGTATGTGTTTGGGAAGGCAATAGAACGTCGATAAACCAACCCCGGGGGCCTGCGGGTCCCCACTAATATGGAGGTATTATCATGGGAAAATTATACAGACTAGGCGGTGGTGGTATGGAGGAAATATCACCAGAGGGTAAGAATGACTTGGCTATTGGAACCCGTTTACACCTAAACGGATATGGTGATACAGACTATATCATTGTCAGAAACATGGGAGTTAATGAGAAGTACCGGGGTTATGGTGCAAGATGTTCCTGTGTCAACCCCGAGACCGTTGAGCAGTCAACACATGACGCATACGGCCTGGAATTTATTGCAGATAAGAAAGACGGGCGGATCCAGCTCTATATCATGGACGATGAGCCAGTGGACCCTGAAACAGTCTTGAGTCTGTTTGAACGCTCCGAAGTGCTGAGAAAGAACCGAGAGAAGGATCAGAGGATCGCAAAGGAAGAAACTGACGCAGCTATTGAGAAGGGAAGGGCGATTATTGAGGCTAAAAGGCCTGCCTGGGCCAAAGCTGTGATTGTCGGTTGCAAGGAAATTGACGATTGTGACCTAATGACCGACCATTTCAACACCAAAAGCGGGCCGGAGTATCTACTGGCATGGAGTAAGCACACAAGGGATATATTTTCAGAGATGCGAAAGGCAGCGCTTAATCACCCGGAAACTAAACATTTGGCCATAGCTCCGGATGTTGACAGCAATGGGGAGAAGAAAACAGAATCGAATAAATCATGGTGGACCCCTGCGGATGAACACCGGGAAAAGTATAGCATGGGCGCCGGGTATTACCTGAAAGCCACTCACAGATATGACACCGGCTGGAAGGTCTGTAAATGGTCTTTGTCCTATTATGAAGACCAGCTTTATTGGATCGCTGGCGAGGGGCGCTACTGTATCCCAGAGAAAGCAACACCCCCAGCTGTAAAAGTTGAGGGTGTCACTGTAACCGAGAACGAAGGAAGAGACGGGGTTGAGGTGCGGTTCCCAGGAAGACCCGATCAAGCAATATTGGATGGTTTAAAAACACGTGGGTTTCGGTGGTCGCGTTTTAATACCTGCTGGTATAGGCGGCGAAATGCTGAAAGTTTAGCGTTTGCGAACGGTTTAGTTTAACTCAATCGCAGCCCGTGAGAC
>DRHN01000012.1 GCA_011049595.1 Spirochaetota bacterium
ATCCCGGTCGTTGAAAAGCGGGATGAGGTGATCAAGGATAAAAGAAGAAAACCTGTCAAAAGAAGAAGAATGTGATACGATTTTTTGAAATGCGAAGTTGTGTTTAAAATCCCCTGTATTACTTATTTTACAGAGGCGGAAAAATGAATCCCTTAGAAACTCGTGTAAGTATTTGTCCGGGTTTTCGATTGTCTCAAGTTTTAATAATTTAATACGGTCTGTATATGTTACAACCGTCTGCAGCTTTGAGGCACGCAGCTCCCTGCCTGTGTAGTAGTTATAGTGCCCGGTCACCGGAGAATACATGGGGTCAACAACCCTGTAAAAGGCGGAATACTTTACAGTCAGTTCGGGTTTGTCGAACTGCAGGAAAACCTGCTGGTTGTTTTCGGAAAAATTGAAAGCCCCTATCCAGACTTCTTTTTCAGTGGCCTTCAACGCGGCGGCCACCATGTTGTTGTTGGCCCAGATAAGCTGCCCTCTTCCTCTGTTTTTCCTGTGAAAGTCGTACAGTTCCCTGTAAAAACGCTCGAACCCTCTCTGGGATGCCGACTCGAACCGGTTCCAGTTGACGTAGATGTTATCGAGATATACTTTCCACCCTTCACCTTCCGCGCTCCCCTCGTAATCCATAATTATGCTGCTCATAAAGGAAGTCAGCATTGCAGCGGCCTTCAGCCCCATAGGCCCGAAGGTGTTCAGGATGCGGTGTTCATCATGGTTGCCCAGGATACCGAGGAGCTCGGTTCCGGGGGGGAGGGCCTCCGGGAGGTATTCATCATAGAGGTGATAAATTTCACGAACATCCGACCTCCCATGGATGATATTTTCACATATCTTGAAAAGTGCTGAATTGTAGGGCACGATGCCTGAACGTGCGAGAAACCGTTCATGCCCCCAGTAACACTCCGCGATATTGATAAAAAACCTTTTCTTTTTCTCCCTGAGTTTTCTTTGGATAGCGAGCATGCAGTAGTAATGAAAGGGGTTTGCTATCGTTTCACGACAGGAGGAGTCAAAATATCCTGTTGTGATGAAGTGATCATCTTCTCTGTTATTTGCAATTATCGTACCTTCCACCATCTCTTCATGTGATCGCCTGGTGCCGTAGAAATAGGGATAGTTATTTTTTTTCATCATTATCGGCATAGCGTGCGCTGAATCAAACCGTATCCCGTCGATGTCGTATTTTTCTATGAGAGTGAGAATTGAATTGACAATAAATTCCCACACCTCAAACTTTCTATAATTGAGCAGCTTGCCGTCATTCCAGCTTCCGTAGCGGCCGTCGGTTGAAGCCCTTTCCACAAGGTTCCCGCCGTCATCGTAGCACCTGACAATGCAATCATCCGATACAGCCCGGCTTTTTCTGTTGATGTGCGGGATCATGTCGACAATGATCTTTATATCAAGAGCATGCGCCTTTTCCACGAGCTCCCTGAGTCCTTCTTCACCTCCCAGTGTCGGCTCGATTTCGCATAAACTAACGGGTGAGAAGGGCGATGGCGATGTGGCTTCCGGTGCCCAGTCTTCGGAGTTGTTTCCCCGTTTCTGCACGCCCAGGAGATAGATCGCAGTGATGCTGTAACGCTGTTTCAGGTCTTTGAGGTGGGCTGTGATATCGGAAAACCTGCCAAGCCTGATAACCTCTCCGTTTTCGTTGTACACCAGGCCGGGGTGGCCCGTTCGGTCGTCCCAGTATACCCGCGTGTGCCCGTGGATATCGGGAAAAATCTCGAGGATTATCTCACCGCTCAGATCGGGTATTACATTGATCCTCCCGCTGCATCCCTTTTGTGAAAGCCAGCAGGCGCCTTCTTTCTTTTTCTTGTAAACCAGGTAGTCGTAATGCCCGGGCTCATCAAAGAGCTGCTGAGTCGTGAACAGCCCTGTTTTTTTGTCTGCTTGAAGGTCCAGATCCATGTAATCAAGCTCTTTTTCTAAAACGAAATCATGAGAGAGCCGGTTCCGGTACAACCTTAAAAAATATCCGTATTTCACCGGGGGAATATCGAACTCGAAACGGTGGATCTCAAAGAGTTTAAGATTAATAAATTGGGCCGCAAGGGGAGCGTCAAACTCCTTCGGGGCCATCAGCCTTTCGAGAGTAACGTTCGCCCGGTCACGCACCTCATGAATATCATGCCCGCACGCGGCAACAAGG
>DRHN01000013.1 GCA_011049595.1 Spirochaetota bacterium
AGTATATATTGTGCAACAGAGGAGGAACAGATGTCAGATAAGCTCGCGGTTGACGGAGGCCCCGGGGCGGTAACTAACAAGCTGACCGGATGGCCTGTTTTTAATGATAAAGCGATACAGGCGGTAGTTGAAGCGCTGAAATCCGGGAAAGTCAATTATTGGACCGGGCCAAAGGGAAGGGAGTTTGATAAAAAATACGCCCAATGGCAGGGGAGCAGGTACGCCGTTAGTACTGCGACCGGTACAGCTGCGCTGCATGTAGCACTGACTTCTCTGGGAATAAGCCCCGGTGATGAGGTAATTGTTCCGAGCTGCACCTTTATCGCTACCAGCTTCTCCGTTGTCCAGTCAGGGGCCATTCCGCGGTTTGCCGATGTATATATTGATGACCACTGTATCAGTGTAGAGTCAGCAGAAAAGCTGATCAATAACCGCACAAAAGCAATTATTCCAGTGCACCTATACGGCAACGTGTGTGATATCGACCGGATCATGGATTTCGCAAAGAAGCATAGTTTATACGTCATCGAGGATAATGCCCAAGCCTTCGGGGGTGAGTACAAAGGGAAAAAAACCGGTACAATCGGATATATTGCTGCCTGTAGCTTCTGTCAGAATAAGACTTTCACAACCGGGGGAGAGGGCGGAATGGTGACGACGGATGACGAGGATCCGGCGTGGAAAGCGAGGAGCTTCCGTGATCACGGATACGATGTGAAGGAGCGCCTTAACCTTCTCGAAATGGAAAAAGCTTGTTTTCGAGAGAGGGGCTGAGACATTCATTGAGATTGAATGACACGAATAACAGCGACCACCAAGGCTTATATCTGCTTATCCTCCGGCGACAACAGATCCGTCAGGCTCGATCCGCTCGACGGCTGATACCCCTCCATATGCGATTGCTTTGACAGTTGCTTCGATTATCGCGCCTGCCTCGATGCGGCCTGCGTTCCCGGTTTCCTTCGCGATCGCCAGGTCGTACGGATACCCAACCGAGGGCTCCACACTGACCAGGTGAAACCCGCGCCAGCCTCCTACAGATCTAAAGAGGGATATATGGGGCAGGACATCCGTCGGAAAAACCATGCCGAAGCCAACCTGCGCATCGGCGTCAGTGACGGCATACCAGCCGGACGAAACATTAGGAAGATACTGGAAATCGGTAACACCGGCCTCTTCAGGCGGCATGGTCCTGAAATCCACGCGCTCACCAGCTGGTGTCGTTGCATAGGGCCAATCGTACTCGGCGCCTGGGTTGAACTTCAGCGTGTTCCATGGGTCGGTTGCTTCAATTATGTCGCGCCGTGCCGGTATGTCCAGGCGAGTTGCGGGCGTAATTTCAAATGGGCAACAGATATTCCAGAGAAAATCGATCGGCGTTGCTCCTAAATTTATGTAGGCATACTGCACGGTGCAGAATGACTCTCCCGCACGCAAGCTGATCGTCTTCTCAAATCGAGTGGGCAGGACCCTTCCGTGGCTGACGAAACGAACCGCGATGACGTCGTCGCTCTTTTCAATTATGTCCCACTCGCTCGCCTGCGACCAGACTTCGCCGTGATCCGGGAGCATTTCGCCGCTCGGCGCCGGGAATGGCATATCATTGGGCACAAGCTCATCCCATCCGCCAGACCAATGGTCGTCAAAGAGCGCGCCATAGGCCACACGTGCCGGAGGAACTCGCGGGTTGTGCCAGAGCAGATTTCTATCGGAATCCTTGTGGACGAAGTTATAAACTTTTGCGCCGAGTTCCGGAAACACGTCCACGCGAATATGCTCGTTTTCGATCCGCACCACCTGTAATCCCCGATACTGCCAATCTGTGTCCACGAAAAGTCCCATCCAGTCCTCCAACAGGCATATCTCAAATATATGATGCTCATTTATCACATTATACAATAACTCTAAAACCATATCAAGAATAATAGCAATGGTCTTCCCCTTAGTCGCAATAATGCGGCTCAATTTAGTGATTTGGTGGCTACTTTATTGAGCCATTTCGCAGCGACTAATTAGTTCTATGGTCATATTCCGGACAGCTGGAACAATATTATGTTTTAAAAACTTTGACAAGATCCTCAAATGGATCCGATCTCCAGTGAATTTACATGGTAGAACGGTGGGTAATTTTGTGAGATCACTGTTTGCCCACACGGTTGAGAAGGCTTTACTATCGCTCGAAGAAATTGCGATTTGTCCACAAACAAATTATCCCTAAAACCGAAGGTATCGCCCAGAGAAATATGGCGGCAAACACAGTTTCGCGGTAGGTTGCCCACCTCTGGAAGGCAAAAATGAGAGGAAAGTAGACCCCTATTGCAAATTCCATCAACCCCGCCGCGAAACCGTATAGACGTTTCCGAAGCAGGCCGATGAAAGCCGCGATACCGACCGGCAGCGGCCATAACATGTCGACGATTGCCACACTCCGGCTCTCGTGTGCCCTTGTGCGTTAAACAGCATCGCCGGTGAAACGTTCATTCTGCAGACCGAGGTCTACTGCACGGTTCCAATTGAGAAGCGAATAAGCCTGCATGCCCCAGCCCAGGAATAGAGCTGCAAGAACTACCAGTGCGATCAAAACACCCAATGGATAAGGACCGGTGCCTTTCTTGAGGAAGTGCATTTTTTATACCTCAGTTGAATTAATATATCAGACACAGCATGATATTCCGCCTATTCATGAAGCGTGCGTTGGTATAAGCAAAATTGTTCCAAATCTCATAGTTTTATTTCATTTGCCATGAAAAATTATTGGATGATCTGACCAGCTTTCAGCATCAGTCTGTAATCCAGAATGCTACACGGGAAAATACATTATGTCAAGAATAAAAATAATTTAAATTTACTTGATCTGCGGGTTTAAATACTAATTAACACGATGTGTAATATGCGGATTTTGACGCAATTATTCCGTAGCTATATCCAGCAGGACCTTTGATTTCCTGATTTCATCCTTGAGCCCGCTGGTGAGGTTTAAAAGATCTTCCTCAAATAGAGGAAGTCTTTTATAAAGGTTCTGGGCGAGAACGGGTTTATACCTGATCCCGTCGCCGCTTTTTCCATATCCCTGGTATCTCACTGCAATGTCAGCAAGCCGTACAAAGTCTATAGCGATGTCATTGGAAATTGCCAGCCCTTCCCTGTCCTCCGGTTCCTGATGATGGTGTTTTATGGACGCCACCACATGAAGCGGCAGTTTCCATGCTCTTGCTATCCACTCACCGACCATTACATGATCGAAATCAAAGAGCCTGTGCTCTGCTTCATAAAAAGAAATATTTTTTTTGCGGGCTGAGTCGATCACCATCTGAAACTCTTCATGTAAAAAGCCGTCCATAAAAACCTTGCCTATATCATGGAGCAGTCCGGCCGTAAATGTATCGTCGGCAGGTGAGTACATGCATTCTTTGGCAATTTTCACACTCAGGATTGCGGCAGCTATTGAGTGGAGCCAAAACTCCTTTCTATCGAAGGAACTTTTTGCTGATTTCTTTAAGGTGTCAAACACCGATAAAGCCATGATTATATAAGACACGTTCTTGTAACCTAACAGAGAAATGGCCTGGGTTATGTTTGTCACTTCCTGGGGTAGAGAGTAATACGATGAGTTCACGATGTTGAGGATCTTTGTTGTTATGCTCTGGTCCTTTTCGACTATTCTTGCCAGATCGATCGTGTCTGTCTTAGGGTCATTCAGCAAAGCCGAAACCTTGTTTGCAATAACAGGCAGGGTGGGAAGCTCTCTGATTTTGTCTAAAACTTTTGTTATCTTTTTCAATATCATAATTGCCCCTTATTTTTGTATTCAACTGCCACCATTGCCAGATCGTCGTAAAACTTGCTTTTTTGCATGAATTTTTTTACGTTGTGGATTATTGAATTTATCATAATGTCACAGGGTTTATCCCGGCAAATTTCAAAGCTGGCCAAAAGCCTTTTACTCCCGAATATTTCCATTTGATCCTCGGAATGAGCTTCAATTATCCCGTCTGTATATGCAAGATATCTGTCCCCTACGGAAAACTCGACAGTTCTGTCTTTATACTCCGCACCTTCAAACATCCCTATAAAAAACCCGTTCGATCGCAGAAATTCTATTGCCCCGGTTTTCCTGTGAAGTAGAAGCGGTTTTGGGTGCCCGGCCCCGCTGTAAACAATGGTGCTGTTTACCGGATCAAATATAGCGTAAATAGCTGTTACAAAGTCACCCGTCTGGATCAAACTGCAGTATTCTTTGTTGAGTCTGTTCAGCAATCCGGCGGGGGAAAGGCTCTCGGCCGCAAAGTTCATAAATGATATCTTCAGCATGGCCGCTATAAACGCGGATGAAACACCATGGCCGGATACATCTGCAATAATCACCCCCTTTTTATTGTCACCGAGACCGATTATATCGTAATAATCCCCGCCGACGAACCCTGTAGGTTCAAAGTGCATTGTAAACTGCAATAGATCGTCAGCCGGAAAATGAGAGGGGATGAGTGTTTTCTGTAATATCGAGGCGAGTTTAAGCTCTTTCAGCATGTTTCTATTCATCTCCTCCAATTTTTTAGACGCGTTATCGACCTTTCGTGCTGCCGGCCCGATTTCATTATTGTTGTCGTTTGCTGTACTTCTAACTGTCTGCTTTCTTTTTTTATTCTCAATTGCCTTAAGCCGTTCTTTTAAATATTCAATTTCTTTCCTGAAAGATTCGATCTCTTTCAGGTCATTACAAATAACAATGATCTCGTTTACTTTACCCTTTTCCAATACCGGCGCGAATGTCAGCTTGAAGGGGTGCTTCTCACCATCCCCGGTTTTGTAAAGTACGTAATTTGACCGGACTACATTATTGTCAAGTTCAAAATCAAAAAAAGGATCCACGCCATCAAAAATATCCTGTATGTTCACTCCATCCAGGGAAGACCCGAATACATAAAACGCCTTTTCATTGGCTTCAATTACTTCTCCATCCGGGTTTACCGTCATGACAATGTCACTGGTATAACTGCGGAGTTTTTCATATTTCTTGTAAAATATTGATTGTTCTCCAGACGCTCTGTTTTTCATTGCTGAATACTCTTTTTTTATCCTCTGCTTTATACCGCAGTATATTTATAAGATAAACCACATTACGTGGTGTTTTCAATAATAAAGACGCACCTTGAAAAGAAGGTGCCGAAATAAGCGGACTCGTCTTTTGTCAGATCTTTAAAGAGGCTGTCCATCATGGCCTGGAGCTTCGGGATCTTCTCTTTCGGCGCCAGAGCGTGCTGGTTTACGATTTCGGATATGGCCTCAAATGGTAATATTATTACAATCTCCATTTATTACAACAATCACCGGCCAAATTAACCCGATACAGCTTGCCGCGTAACGCGAAGCGGTAAACAGATTTGAAATCTCTGCCCGCGGTGTTTTTGGGATTTTATTTGAGGTTTTATATTTTTTCTTTGTTTGCTGGCCGGATGTATGGAATAAACTGACGCATCATGTAATGTATTGTATCGCACGTAAGTTCCCGCGTTAAAAGAAAACACAAATAGTAAAGAGCAGCGCCCTTCACTACGGCAGCATGACAGGCTGCGGGAAGATATCGCAGAAACAATTGTCAAGGAGCACTTGTCTTTTTGGCTTTCAATGACCGCCATAAATAAAACAAGAACGCAGCAAGACCAATTATCATTTTCACACCTGAATTATGACTCAGAATATATTTTTTTGTACAATAAAAATAATAAGTTATAAATTTGATAAATGCCAATTTATCTTTACTTTTTCTTGACATAGTTAATGAGTATTGTATGATTAAGGAACCGGGAGGCCGTGCATCACTTTCAAAAAAGGCGTGCCCATTTTTAAAGGTTCATGATTGTTTTGAGGTTTTCATTTCCGATGTTTAGAAAGCGCCAAGCTGGCATACACGGATTTTAAGTTTCAGAGTGTCGCAGGCGGAAGCGGCCGACTTTCGTTTTTCGCCAAGCCTATCGGCGATCTTCCAGAGCGCCTCACACGTAACTTCCCCGCTCTCTGAAGCCTCCTCGAGGGCCCTCTTCATCTCGTCCGGGACCGAATCGGCCGCCTGAATATCCTTGCCGTGGTCAGGTTTATTGCCGTATCCGAATAGACCAAGCTGGCACTTGTTGATTTTTATCTCCAACAGGTCGGCGGTTATACCCACCTCCGGCATCTCAACCCCGAGCCCCTTCGAGATCTTTTCGCCCGTTACACAGGCGAGCCCGCTATTTGACGATTTCTCTCGAATCGACTCTGCAATCTTTTCGTTGAGAGTTATACCCGGCGGGTGTTTTGCAGCGTACTTTCCGGTATCTTCGTGGGTCATAGTCGTTCGAGCCTCCTCCCGTTTCTGCCAATTTGAGAAACTTTTTGCATCTTAATCATGGGCCTTTTTTGATAAGAGTTGCATGCCGCTTATATACCCGGGCTGTACCCATAATTGTGTCCATATCCTTCATTTGAGGCAATTACAGATTGTGTTGGCCCTGGAATGTAAGTTAAAGAACCAATATATAGAAATTAACGGTGAATTCCCGGAATGACTATGTTTTATTTTGACCGAATAATATATTAAATGGACTTCATTTTTGAAGGTCACTCCTTTCATAGCATCAGCAAGACGCTGTTTTTAATCTGAAAGTCATTTATCACTCTGCAAGGGCCTGCAAAGTTCGGTTGTTATCGGCAAGCCGGTCGGCAAGCAGACGAATAAGATATTTTTAGAACGCTATTGAAAGCCCGGGTCCTTCTGTTTCCATTTTTTTTAGGGATGTATCGGACAAACGATAAAATGTATTCGGTTTGCTGGCGATTACAGACGACACACGGGGAATTTTGCGGCACAATCCTATTTCCCCGAAAATTGACCAGGGCCGCATTGTCCGAAACCGGATTGTTTCACCCTCTTCAAGCTCAAGCTGTGCCGTAAACTCTCCTGATTCAATGAAGTAAAGAAACCTTGCTGGGGCACCCTGCCGTATAAGACAAAATCCTTCATCGACTTCCAGTTTTTCGAGGTAGGTCATCAGCTTTTTGAAATGGTCCGGATGCAAAGCAATGGAATTGATATTGAAGGGGCTGGGGAGGGTCATCGAGACGCTTGTTTTCGGCCTTGAGTATTTCATCCTCGCACCATTCGACACCGTGGTCCAGGTCTGAAAAAAAGTGTACTTCTTCATCGCTCGATTCTCCGGCATTGGCGCGCTCGAGTTGGCGACGGAACCCGGGTGCAAGGTCTGTAAATACCAGTAATAAGGTAATCTTAAAAATTCTGAGTCATCTGGCACAGAAAATCGTAAAAAAAGGGGCAGTTAAAACTGCCACAATAATATCAAAAAGTTCGATGCATTAAAACAACGGAAAAACTCCGTTACTCGATAAGAATAATCCATTTTCCAAACCGATTGAAGAAAAACTTCCGTTATAAGTAAGGTCAAGTCTATTGAATTGCATCCAGGAATCACCTGCCCATTCATCCATATCGACTCTTGAAACTCTTCCGGATGGGTCGTAAGTTATAATTATTCTTGAAAAATTTACCCAGGAAGATGCCCAGCCGTCACCAGACTGTTCAATCATTTCAATTAATTGATCATCGTTATTTGAAGTACGGATATATTTACTATCCATTTCATCGGTGGGATCTGTTCTGTAATTACCCAGGTCTTCAGCATAGGTGTAATCAGGAGGTATACCTGTGCCTTCGAACAGTCTTACTTCTACCGGTAGAAACGGAAAATCAGGGTCACCATACTGGTACCACTTGGCATTACGGAAGTTTATACCATCATAACCATATCGCACTGCCTTTAAGGTGTTATCGGCATTGTACTCATATACACTTTTTTCCACTTCCACACTGTACAGTGTGATAGTCATTTCCTGCATAAGGTTGTCTAGCCAGGTGAGGGTTATTATAACTTTCTCATAATAAGGATTATTTGAGTTAAAAGCAGGAACGGGATCGTCGAAATTTGTAAGTTCAAAGATCTGTAGCTCCCACTCGCATGCAGCGATTTGACTGAATGCATCAGTTCCATCACGTGTATCGGTAAGGCAATAAGAATGCGTGTTGCAGTTGTGCGTAATACCAAATCACGTTTCATGACAAGATCATAGCTTTTCGGTACACCATTGAGAACAAACTTAAAAATGCCGGTTCCTTCAGAGTAACCAAACACACCTTTATCAATACCCGGTGTAGAATACGCAATTGTAATGGCATCGCTTATCTCGGACCCAGCTGGTTCCTCGGTCTCAAAAGGTTACCCGTTCTCGCCAACATCCATGGGAATAAAAAGAGCCAAAGCAGCAACAAATAAACAATTAATTAAGATCAATATTTTTTTTTCATTTCACGATCTTTTTCAATTTTACCGGTTTATATTTTCTGTCAATTGTTTTTTGCTAATATTTTACCTAAAAAATATTATTTCATAATGTTCCGTCGCATCAATTGCTTAGATTAAATGTGATCGTTTTATTGTTTACCGTTACCCTGAAGGATGTAGCTTCCAACCAGGACGCTCCTGTAATTTTAACGACCCATATCTCTGAAAACATTCGGACCAGCAGAGAGGCATCTTCTTTTAATTTTAAAAATGTGCGGTTGTATATAAATATGCCGTTTGTCTCTTGCGCCATTTTCTGCATGAATTTTATATCAGCGAACATGCTTCCGAATATTATGACCGGAATATTATGCTGTTTTGCTAAATTGTAGATTTGAGATTCTTTTGTATAGACTACCGATGAATTCTCGAGACCATCAGTTGACACGATCAATAATCGAACTAAATTATCGCGCAGTGACAAAGCTGTAAGCCCCGCTCCAATTGCATCTAATAAAGCAGTTGAACCTCTTGGAAAATCTCTATCGCGGGCAATTCGATTTTGTAATGTATTTATATCGGAAATAAAACCTGATTTTTTCAGCACACTTTGCGAGAAAATTCTAATTTCACTTTCAAAATAAGGATTTAAAGCGAAAAATATATCTTTATAGATTTTTACTGCATCATCAATATCCTGATCTCTCATGCTTCCGCTGTAATCAATGATCGAAGATAACGAAATATGAGTACCGCTAAAATCGCCGGGTCTTGCTAATTGATAATCTTCGGGGTTTAAAGAATTAAATGTCCCGTTTTGATATCCTTCGACATTGATATTTGATAATGACAGATCAACAGGTACGGCGAGTTCATCCGTTACTATAAAAAAAAGCACAGGATTACAGTCAATTTTTCCTTCCCCGATTCTAATTATATTATTGTCAAGGTTGTTTTCGGCTTTTGACAGGAACTCGTTAATTGCCTCGCGGCAGTCATCGCTGATTGTGTTTTGTTTTATTAGCAAATCAATATCGCAATCATCAAAAAAACCAAGGTCCAGGCTGAAATTACAAGAGACAATGATAAAAGAAATTGTCAAACACAAGAGAATCAGCATACATAGATTTTTCATTTTGCTTTTCATGACTGGCTACTTCCTTTATTTTTATGTATTACAAAAATTCAGGATATGGTATGGTTATTTGCAATAAAGAGTGAAATTAATAACAAAATATTAATATGTATAATTAACAGCATTTTTTGTGTCAAAATCAGCGGGGCATAAGAAATTTTTCGTCTCTAATTAACAATATTAGATTATTTACGGTGATGAGGTTTTGAGGAGAAAAAATACCGATCATAGTGTGGAAAAATAAACACATATTGTTGTCAAAGGGACACACCGTTTAAATCACTGTTTTTTTATTTCAAGCTCTATCGTAGACCGTTCAAGATCCTAGGTTACTTGCAACTGTTATATCGGAATGACAAGGGACATGGTTGCAATGGCACATGACAGGACAGTTCCTGAATGGATTTCCAGGGTACATCCGCGTCTTCACACGCCTGTTAACGCCCACCTCGGGTATTTTATCGGTGCGGTTTTCTGGATATTAGCGTACAATCTGATACCTGTATGGGGGTCATGGACGCTCGGGGTGTCTTTTGCCTGCGGCTATGTATTTGTATTCTCAGCCCTTTCCTCATTTACGGGGCCGCCGCCGACCAGGACGATGTACTTGTCTCTCAAACCTTTTTCCTTCAGGTAGTCTATGACGTCTTTCTGATAGGTCATTGTTGTTGTCATAAGCGCGGACATCGCAATTACATCCGCCTGAGTCGCTTCGGCCTTTTCAACAAAGGTTGTCGGTGAAACATTCGCGCCAAGATCTATTACTTCAAAACTATGGGTTTTCATCAGGGTTATTACTATATTTTTTCCGATTTCATGAATGTCGGTAAGTGCGGTCCCGAACACCACTGTTCCCGTTTTTTCCAGTACCTTGCCTGATTCGGCAAGCTTGGGTTCTATGATCTACATGCCCTCCTGAAATGTTTCAGCAGCCATAAGCATCTCGGGTAAAAATACTTCGCCTGTTTCGAAAAGTTCACCTATGTGCTTCAACCCCGGCATCATTCCGGTCTGAATAATTTCAAGAAGATCAGCGTTATCGATGATTTCATTGATCGCTTCAGGAAAGTTGTCTGTATCGCCAACTTTCACTGCCTCGAACATCTTTTGATATGCCTTCTCTTTGCCCATTGAGCACCTCTTAAATAAAAATTTATAATAGCTCCAACCATATTAAAATAGCAGTATAACAATCAATAATATTTTCGCCAAACTATTTTCATACGGAAATTGACAAATATTTATTTTTTTTTATAATAATATTCTGTGAGAAAGGTGAGTTTCCCGGTACGGATTGCTATTATTTTGAGATGGCTGCGTATCACCCCTGTGTGGTGACATCCGGAGGCAACATGCTCTCCTGACATCCATGTTGCTATGTGGAGCAAGCTCCTGAGGATAAGCGCGTTTGCCGGTGTTGGATGTGTAACAAGACTGCCTTCCGAAGCAATTCTTAGCTGTCCGGAAACTACCTCTCTCTTCCGGGGGGTGGTAGAGGAAGGTTATGCTGTAGCCAGGGCCGGCGGGATTGAAATGCCTGACGATTTTATCGACCAGTTCCGGGGAATTATTTCAACCCTGGCTCCAACGCTTCGCTCCTCAATGTACTATGACCTGGAGGCAGGCAGGCGGTTGGAGCTCGAAGAACTTATCGGTACAGTAATACGCCTGGGGGTGGAAAACATAGTGCTGCCACACCGCTTATCTTTGCCATCTACGCTTCGCTAAAGCCATATGTAAATGGTGCCCCGGATTTTCGCGAGGCGTCACAGGCCCTGCCGGGTTCAGCATGCCCGATTTTTTAGTTTACTTCAAATTAGAGTTAATCGAGCAATTGTTTTATAGGCATATGCACTTGACTCCAGTAACGACGACATATATAATATCCATGTATGTAGGATTGCCCAAAATCGGATATGCACATGAAATAATACGCGACGAGGCTGACATCGGCAAAAACCTGTTGCCCAAGATCAACCGTGTTGTTGCATTGCTCAGGCGTTGGTTGTTGGGTACTTGCCAAGGTCGTGTGCAGCCTTCCCATCTTGATTACTACCTTGATGAATTTACGTTTCGGTTCAACCGTAGGACCTCCAATTCGTGTGGCAAGCTGTTTTATCGTCTGGTGCATCAGGCAGTAGCGATCGAACCCATGCTTGCAAAGTTTATTCATGGTGGAACCATCGCTCCTTAAAGATATTATTATAACTGGAGTCAAGTGCATATGCCTATTGTTTTATTAGGCTTGCGGGTGTACTGCAAATAATGTTGCGCATAAAGAAATGCCGTCAAGAAAAAAAGGATAAATAAAAGTAGTTTTTGACAGTAAATGATTCAGTTAAAAAGTAAATGTAATTAGGAGTAAGTAATAATTTTTTTTTTAAAAGAATTATTATACTCTTGACTGATTACTGTAATTCAATTAAACTATTTATACCCTACATAGGTACAGTATTTTCGTAACATAAGAATCCAAGGTAATTAGGGTAAGCAATAAAAGGCTTTTTGTTAAATTTAAGGATAAAATGATGCGGAAAATAAAAAATATATATTTTATCATAACTATCGTTGGTACAGGGACTATTTTTTTCTTATTGGGTATGGGTTCACAT
>DRHN01000014.1 GCA_011049595.1 Spirochaetota bacterium
GATGTAATATGAGTAGGTAAATAAAGGGCGTACGTCTTAATGAATGTATTAAGGCGTACGTCTTTACTATTTGGGGAGGTTGAGAAATGGGTCATTTAAAACGGTGTCTAAGATGCGATAGGTTGTATTCTGAAAGGCCATCAATTTCGCGGCGGGATAACAGAGCAATGATTTGTCCTGGTTGTGGAGTTGCGGAAGCATTGTTTGACATAACTGTATTTTTCATTCAAAGAGAAGGAAAAGAGCGCGAAAAGAGAGCGTTGAAGTTTCTTATCGAAGCAGAGCGTGCATGGGTGAATTTTATTTATGTTGGAAGTTGAATACAAATAGGAAGGAGCGAATCAGAAATGGTTCGCTCTTTTTTTTCCCATTTAGTTAAGAAGTCCCACTTCTTGGCTTGCTTTATGTCAGAAACGGCAGGATGTTCATTTCTGATAAATATAATTTATGATTTATTGAATATTAACGTAATTAATGTTAAAACGTACATATATTATTTACATGGATAAAAAAACTTTATCAATTTATGGAGTTTTTTTTGACCGAGCGGACAAATGATCAGTGGGTGAGCGAGCTGGCGGAATCTTCCCCAAAATTTAACCTCGCGCTGGAAGATCTCCGGTTTTTGCTGCTGAAAGGGCTGAGTGCCGGGCTTAGAAAGTGGAGAGGCGTAAACAAGGAAATTCTTGAGGACGCGGCACAGGAGGCTCTTGTAAAAATTATTTCCAGGCTCGACACGTTCCGCGGGAACTGCCGTTTTACAACGTGGGCGCTAAAAATAGGTGTAAATACAGCCCTGTCGGAGCTGCGGCACCGCAGATGGAGCGACGTGTCGCTGGATGAGCTTACCGAATCAAAAGGCATGGGTTTTATGACTGAAAGCATGTCCTCACGCTCCTACAGCCCGGAAAAACAAACAATCCAGAATATGATAATGGACACATTGAAAAGATTAATGGAAACAGAGCTGACCGAACGACAGAGAAAGGCTATGATAGCAGTGAGGTTCCACGGTATGCCTCTCGCCGAAGTGGCACGGCAGATGGGCTCCAACCAGAATTCTCTTTACAAACTGCTTCATGACGCGAGGCTTCGCTTAAAAAACGCCATGTCAAAAGAAAATCTGTCCGCAAATGAAGTAATTGCATCTTTTTCCGGGAGTTAAGCAGGGATAAAATATCTTGAAAATTTTGTGCTGAAAATATACGAAAACGGGATATATCGCAGGTATGAAAAAGAAAAAATTGAAAAAGGGAACGCTTGATGTTGATACCCTAAAACAGATAGTCAGGGGAATAATGTCATCGCGGGAAGATGAAATAGATTGCGGCGATTGCTTTGAGCAGCTCGACCACTTCTCCGAGCTGTCTCTCGCAGGAAAAAGTGCTGATGAAGCATTGCCGCTCGTCAAGCAGCACCTTGAAACCTGTCCTGACTGCAAAGAGGAGTTTGAAGTATTACTGAAAGCGCTCAATGCAGTTTCATCTAAAGGCGGATGAGGTATTATTTTTTTACGAACCCGTATCTTATAAAAACGCCCGCGGACAGTGTGTAATACCTGGAAGGGTCGCCCTGGAACAGAGAGCTTTTGTCGCTGAATATGTGAGCGTCAAGAGTGACATCAAACCCCACAATAATCGGTGCATTTTTTAAAACGTATTCCATCCCCGCTGTAAGCAGCCAGGAGAGGTTGAAGGCTTTAATGTCATCATAATAGTCTGAAGCCAGCTCCTGGTCATAACCGGCACTCTTGTTGTACTCTTTGCCGCCGGTGACTATCCGGAAATTCAGGCCCAGACCGCTGCCCACAAAAAATCCCATTCTGAATTTCATCATCAATGGTACCTGAAGATAGCCTATTTGCTCTTTATAATCAAGATAACCATAAGTACCATCATCAATTTGGTAATACATACCCTTTCTTGCGTAGTTCACACCGGTCCCTAC
>DRHN01000015.1 GCA_011049595.1 Spirochaetota bacterium
CTGATACACACAACCCAAACATCTATCTCTTTTGGGTGGCCCCTAATACCTGATGTCCCAAAAAAACGCAATGAGAGGCCAATATGAAGCAGTTATCATGTTAATATATAAAGCCCACCCTTTACATCCACAGGATCGCCGCTTGAGAGCCTCTGGGCTGGTCTGAATGCTAAAATAATCAAGTAAAATGGGAATGTTTGGTATTAAAGAAACAATTGATAAGAAGAGTTATAATTCGCGATTTAAAGAAACATCTGTACTGCGACACAAAAAAGGGCTCAACTGTGGTATGAAGCACACTTCACAAATTACATTTCCCATCTTCCTTACTATCTTACTTCAGAATGATATTTTGTCAATGAAATTGGGATAATAAAAGAGAACGCACATCTTTCGGGGAGTTAAATGGGCGCACTTCATTCTGTGAAATCATCATATCTTGACTTACAGAATAGGGAACGGATCAGGAGGCCTTTATTTCAACCTCGTCGAATCATGGTTTCTTTCTGGGTGTGGCTTTATACCCAAACTTTGCAAGGCTCCCATCTTTGACGGCGTACCTCACCCTTGGGTATTTCTTCGCTCAATGATGTGCAAGAAAATAAGGATCAAAAAGCTAAATACCGGTAAATTATCGGTTAATAATATGCAATAAAAATCCATCATTTACGCCATTAATACTATGAGCGCGGAAAGGCAGAAAAAAAGGATAGCTGAGTTTTTGACGAAGGAAAAAAGCAGGCTGGTCAACTACGTGAGCCGGTGGGTACAGGATACCGCGGAAAGGGACGGAGAGGATATTGTCCAGGATGTTATGCTGAACATTTTTGATTCAACGGACATAACCGCGCCTGTTGAAAACCCGGCATCTTATGTTTACCGTTCGCTTTACAACAGGGCTGTTGACATGTTGAGAAAACCGAGGAGAACAGTGCCGCTTGGGATCGATCATGAGCCCGATCGTAGCTTCCTGGATGTGCTGTCCGATATTCGCTATGACGCACATGGTGCGATGGAGAAAAAAGAGCTGTGGGCGCCAGGATATTCGAAGCTGTTGACCGGCTTAACCCGGCCCTCAGGGCAGTATTTATCACCACAGAGTTTGAAGGTCGGACTTTCAGGGAGTTATCGGACATGTGGGAAGAGCCCATAGGCACGCTTCTTTCGAGAAAGCAAAGGGCTGTCCGAAAAGTCAAATCCGCGCTCCATGATTTGCTCGCGCCTACAGAGCAGCAGGCCAGGAAAAAACACCTAATTAGAAAAGGAGTAGAGCTATGACTTTTATTGAAGAAAAACGTTGTAAATTCTGGGGAAAAAATCCTATATTGAAAGGTTTGAGAATCGCGGGCATGGTTGTCTTCGGGATCATCGCAGCGGCAATCTTCGCCCTTGTTTTCGGTTATTTTGTAATGCTTTTGTGGAACTGGCTGATGCCTCTTTTGTTCGGTCTTACGGTTATCACATACTGGCAGGCTTTTGGGATCCTGATACTCGCAAAACTAATCTTCGGCGCTGTTGGGCGGGGAGGCAGGCCTCACGGACACGGTCACTGGAAAAAGTGGGGCCTCTATGATGAATGGAACATGAAAAATGGTCCCGGCAGGTGGAAATATCACCACGATTTTTGGAGAGATGAAGGTAAAGAAGCCTTTGATAACTATATAAAGAAGCGGGAGTCAGAGGTGAACATGTCTGAAGATGAGCAGAAGATAGATAGTAATTAAAACGTTGAAATTTAAAAAGCCGAGACGTATACTCATCTGGTCCTGGAACATGGACAATATGGCAGGTGATATTTATTTCTTTAAAGAGTGGTTGAGAACATGATAGTCCCACACTGTTTGAGCGAGTGAGTCAATTTTATCGCGCGGACAATTACAATCCGTCATTTCCCCATGACCAAAACTAAACTGAAATGCTGGCTAAGACTTCTTTGAAAAGAACGCCCTGACAGGTAGCAGCACTCCCGCTAAAAATATTACCATTCCGCCCAAATTCATAAGAAAATAAACCCTGGCGTTTACGCGGGCACCATTTACCGTCCCCCAGGCCCATGCGAAAAAAGCCACAACCAGAAAAGCCCACCAAGACCATTTCTCGGTTTTGCGAAAGGCGGCAAACAGGATAAAAAACCCTGCTATTACTGTGGTGAGGGCGAACAGCCCCCCGCTCCTTCCACTGCTCAAGAAAGCCTCAAGGTACTTCTCATCCCCGATATTCTGGATAGATTCACCGGTCACGGCTTGAAAAGAGCTTTCCATTACGATCTCCGGCGTGAAAATGGACATAAGCGAATACACTCCTGCATAAACAAGCATAACAAACAGAATGATCACAGCTACCTTTATTTTCAATTATATAATAAAAGCCTACCCGAATATTTCTTTAAGTATACTGTCGTATACTTCGAAATCCGACAGATCGTTGTGGCCTCCGCCTCTGATAGTGTAAAGCCTGTTTTCAGATTTTATTATTTCTTTTAATCTGACGCTGTGTTCATAGGGGATAATTTCATCCCTATCGCCGTGAATTAAATAAACCGGGTAGCTGACGTTTTGTATATTTGTGTTGTTATCGAACTTGTACCGGATCAGAAATGCGGGAACAAAAGGGAAGAAGCGTTTTGCCAGTGCTTTCATGTTGTACAACGGCGTTTCCAGGACAAGAAATTTGGGATTATTTTTACTTGCGAGGTAAACGGCAACACCGGTGCCTACCGACCGGCCGTAAATTATGATTTTATCTTCGGAGTAGGTTTTTTTCATTTCATCGTAGATGTACTGCGTGTCTTTGTAAAGTTTTTTCTCGATAGGCGCGCCTTCACTTTTACCGAACTCGCTGTAGTCAATTATCAAAACATTTCTTCCCAGTTTATTGATAGGAAAAATTATAATTGAGATTCGCCAAAATAAATTGATAGGATTTTTTATAATTGAGATTCGCCAAAATAATACGCAGAAATAGTTGAAAGGCCCCCAATTTAACTATAAAATACTTCAGAATACTTTTTCAGACGAAAAAAGTCAGCCTTTTTATAAACATAATACCCGGAACAGGTTATTCCATCAAGAATAAAATTAATGTAACGTTTCCATAGTGTTTTCAAAAAAAGGTACGGGCATACCTCACCCCCTGGTATTTATTCTTCCATCGATGTGTAAGAAAATGAGAATCATGAGGCTTTTGTAACTTCCTTATCGAATGGCGGAGCATGGTTTCTTTTAAGGCATTCCAAGATTTTACCCACCTGGAGTACAGCCCATAATAC
>DRHN01000016.1 GCA_011049595.1 Spirochaetota bacterium
ACTCGAGCGGCGATACTGTTGCAGGATAAAGTGCCGCTGATGGATATACCTGTAACGATCGATGCAGCCTGCAGGATATTTGAGAAACTATTGGGCGGTAATCCCGGTGAGTAAACAAAAACAGTGCAGCAGCGATAAAGAACTTATAATAGAAACAACAGATGTTGTGTATTTTTATGACAATCAAATAAAAGCGCTGAACGGGATAAACATTAAGGTATTTAAAAATGAGATCGTGGGTATAATGGGGCGGAACGGTGGAGGGAAAACGACCCTGGCAAAACATTTTAATGGAATATTGAAACCGTGCAGCGGCGATGTATTCGTTTACGGCAAAAATACGAAAAATGGGGATGTCCGCGAGTTTACGGGTAAAGTCGGGTATGTTTTTCAAAACCCCGATCATCAATTTTTTCGAGTTACGGTGTTAAAAGAGATGGAGGCGGGCCCGGACAACTTCGGGTTAAGTAATAAACAAAAAAAGGAAAATATTGAAAAGGCCGTAGTTTTACTGGATTTAAGTGATCTTTTGCAAAAACACCCTATGGAGCTTGATTACGCAGCAAAAAAAAAAGTTTCCTACGCATCGATCCTGGCTTTTGCTCCCCGGGTAATTATTTTGGATGAACCTACTGCGGGGTTGTATGAAGCTGACAGGAAGCTCTTTTCTAATTCAATAAATAAATTGTCTGAGGCAGGCAATACTGTAATAATAATATCCAATGATATCGATTTTATTGTTGAAAATGCAAAGCGTGTTGTTTTGATCAGTGACGGCAGTGTTGCTGGAGACGGAAGTACAACAGGTGTATTGCGTGATATTCCGTTATTAAAAAGGGCAGGCATCGTTCCTCCTCAAATTTCACGGCTTGACATGAGGCTGTTCGGTAATAATAAAACCGCGCTATCTGTCAAAGATTTTGCCGATAAATTTTCTAATATATATAATAAAGTATAACAGGGCGAGAACGGGTTTCTGAAAATTAATGACATGCGATCAGTTTTGTGATATTGTAGGTCATTTCCATTGGCGGGGGATATACCAGGTGACAACAGAAGAGAAAGTTGACCTCAACAAAGTTGAAGTTCCGGCATCGGTGCGAAAAACATTTACAACCCTTATTGTACCTGTTGGTATCGCGGTAAATGTGCTTGGGAGTGTTTTAAGCTCGTATCTCAAACTGCCATTGTTTCTGGACAGTATCGGGACAGCCGTTATTGCGGCGATAATGGGTCCGTGGATAGGTGTTGTCACAGGAATTTTTACAAATGTGTTTATGGCAGTTGTGCACGGCGATGTAAGGGCGATACCGTTCGGCATGTGCAACGCGGCGACCGGTCTCATTGTCGGCCTGATGGTTAAGTACGGGCTTTTTAAAAATGTTTTTTGGGTATTGGTCACCGCGGTTTTTGTCGCGCTGGCAAACTCGATGATAGCAGCACCTATAGCGACCTTTTTATTTGGAGGCGTTACAGGAGCCGGTGTCGATCTGATTGTCGGGGCTTTTCTGGCAGCGGGAAAAAATATTCTTTCGGCCACCTTCTGGGCGAGAATGCCGGTAAATTTACTTGATAAAGGAGTGGCCGTCGTTGTGGCGTTCATTGTTTTGAAAAGCCTGCCGGAAACTCTTAAAAGCGTTACGCTGAAGAAGAATGCCGATCAATGATACCGATGAAGGGTGAAGAAAACCTTTTAAATGTAAAGATGTCGGGGCATATATTAAATATTTATCCCGTAACCAAGTTCTGGTTGACTGCGGCATCAATTTTAATTTCCTTTTTATCACCCTTTATAGTTATACCTGTAGTTTTTTTTGCGATCTATCTTTGCCTTATTGTGCTGAAAAAAGCGTTAAAAGAGTTTAAAAAAATTCTTTACGGTGCGTCTTTTTTCTGTGTATCAGTGATAATAATTCAGGGGGTTTTTTATACTGGAAACAAAACTCCTTTGATTACGGTGATACCTGACACAAGTTTTGTTATTTATCGTGAAGGTGTAATGCAAAGTCTGCTAATAATCTGCAGGGTCCTTTCATCGATATCAGCGTTTTGGCTGTTTGTAAAAACAACAAGTATTACAGATCTTGGAACGGCTTTTCGGCAAAACGGAGTGCCCGGCAATTTTGTTTTTATATTCACTTCAACCTTTCAAATATTCCTGGACATGAAAAGGGAGGCATATAATATCACAATCGCTCAACAATCAAGAGGTCTGCGGACAGATGGCTCAATTTCCAGGCGTATAAAGACTTTTGTCCGGCTGATAATACCCCTGGTTGCAAACGGGATAATCAAGGCGCAGAAAAAAACGCTGGCACTCGAAGCAAAGGGCTTTAACTCCTCAAATAAAAAAAGCTTTTACAGGGATATTGCAAAGCGCAAAGCCGACAGCTGCATAATATTTTTTTCCTGGTTTCTGATTATTACATCTATTGTCATGAGAATACTTTATATTCTTTTTCAGTGAACGAGATCATTATGCGCACACCGTTTTTATGTTCAAACTGAAATGTCCCTTTCAGCTGGTGTGTCGCTATCATCTTTATCAACTTTAAACCTATCGAGTCTGATAAATCGATATTAAAATCGGTTTTCATTCCGGTACCATTGTCTGATATATCCAGTAAATAAGTACCAGGTTGTTTTATTCGTAAATCAATAATTATCGCACCTCTTTTATTTCCAGAAAACGCGTGTTTCAACGCGTTCGTAACTGCCTCGGTGATGATCAAACCGATGGGGATTATTGTGTTCAGGTTAAGATAGATATCTTCAATGTTTATATCCATTGACACACTGCCCGCGGAATCTCCATAAGATTTAAAAAGGTGAGATGATAAATCGGTGATGTATTTGCGAAGATCTATTTCGGAAAAATTTTTTGATTTATAAAGCTGTTCATGGATCATTGATATCGTTTTTATCCTATTCTGGCTTACCTTGAAAGCAGCTTTCATTTCTTTATTCCTGATATTTTTCGACTGAAGGTCAAGAAGTCCCGAAATAACCTGGAGGTTGTTTTTAACACGGTGATGAATTTCATTTAGAAGTATTTCCTTTTCTTTGAGAGAGTTTTCAATTTTCCTGGCAGCTTCAATGCGGTCGGTTATAAACCAGGAAATACCTAGCACCCCGGATATTTTTCCTGTTTCATCTCTCAGCGGGGATTTAACAGTTTGAACCCATTGCTCTTTACCGTTATCTGATGGATAAGTGTCCTCAATATTTATCGTTTCACCGGTACTGAAAATTCTATTGTCAATTTCCCGGTACCGTTCTGCGAGTTCTTTCGGATAAAAGTCGTAGTCTGTTTTACCCGGTACTTCGCTTATTTTTATATTATTTATATCAGCAAAGTTATTGTTGCAGGTAACATAAAAAGAGTTTAAATTTTTCTGATATATGTATAGAGGCAGGTTTTCGATAAGGGTTTTGTAAAGATTTTCACTTTTTCTCAGCTCCTCTTCTGCTTTTTTACGTTTTGTGATATCGACCGCGCTTATCAGCATGTTTGTGTATTTTTCTTTGTCTGGCGGAATAGTAAGATTGACCAGCAAATCCAGCCTGTCTCCGTGAAGAGTTCTGGACATTACCTCGTGCTCTATATATTTTTTGCCCTCTGCAATCGCAATAATTTCTTCCTTGATAAGGGAAAGCGATTCCAGGGCACCTATTTTTTCGATGAATTTGTCAAGCGGACCTAACAATTCTTTTTTTGTTACGGCCCCATAAAGTTTGAGTGCCATATCATTCACGTCTAACACTTTTATCATTTCACTCGCTTTCTTTATGAAATCGGGGTTCTCATCAAGATATTTTCTAAAATTTTCAATTCCACGTGATTTCAGCCTGTCAACGGCCGCCCGGACTTCAGAAAGATCATTTTCCCAAAGGGAAACAAGAGCATTTTGAAATATATTACGATATCTTACTTCACTCTCCTGCAGGGCCTTAATAGCTTTTTTATGTTCGGTGATATCAAGCCAGTAACCCACTATTTTGAAAGGTGCGCCGTTTTCGTCCAGTACGAGTCTCATCTCGTCATGGACCCATCTATAATCGCTGTTCTTGTGTAAGAACCTGTATTCATAGGAGTAAAAGCCGCGTTTCAATACATTGGAAACTTCCTCGAGGATGCGCTCGACATCATCCGGATGTATGCGTGTGTACCAAAATCGTGGATCTTCGATAAACTCATCGGGCTCATAACCCATCTGTTCCTTTATGTTCTTACTGATAAAAGTAACTTCGTAATCTCCCGAAGTTTTAGAGCTGTATATAACAATCGGGCTGACATCGAACAGGTGCTGCAGCCTCGCTCTGGTCCTGGCAAGCTCCTCAACATCTCCCTTTCGGCAGGAATTATCCCGATATAGGTTTGCATTTAGATTTCTCACTTTCCGTTCAAATCCTAATTTTGATGATTCAAGCTCCCGGAT
>DRHN01000017.1 GCA_011049595.1 Spirochaetota bacterium
CCAGTACCGAGCACTCTTTACTGGTAGCGGCATACCGGCTTTTTGTTGCCGCGTTCGTTCTCACACCCTTTCTGCTGAGAGATCTAAAAAAACTCGAAAAAAAGTTTTCCTTAAAAATGCTCCGACCTTCAATAGTTCCGGGAATAACCCTGAGCCTCCACCTCATAACCTGGGTAATCGGGGCAAGGATGACCCTTGCTGCGCACTCAACACTGATCGTTAACATGGTACCGGTTATTATGCCGGTCTTTCTGTTCGTTTTCTCAAGAGAAATCATTAATAGAAGGGAAATAGCAGGGACCGCTCTCGCAATATCAGGTGTGATCATTCTGGGCTGGACTGATTTCCGGTTCAGCAGAGAGATGCTGAACGGTGATTTTATCTGCTTTTTATCAATGATACTTTTCGCTATATATTTAGCCCTTGCAAGAAAGAATAAAGACCACCGGGGCATGTTTCTTTATATAGTGCCGCTGTACTTTATTGCCGGGCTTTTCAGTATGGCAATAGCACTATTTTTTGTCAACCCGGTCAAGTCTTATACACTGGAAAACATACTCTACATCCTGGGGCTTGGTATAATACCGACGGTAATAGGGCATTCTATTCTCAATTATTCGATGAAACATTTCAGAGGGCAGCTTGTGTCTATAATCAACCTCAGTCAATTCATTTTTGCGGGTATCATGGGGTATTTTCTCCTTGGAGAAGTCCTGCGTTTAAATTTCTACGTATCAGGATTTCTTGTCGCAGGAGGGGCTTTTATAGTGATCTGGAGTTTAAAACCTAATAAATAAATACAATATTTGTGTCAATCGGAAGAAGGAATCTGCTGAAACTCTATCTACTTTTTCTTGAATTTTATAAGATCATTCATGGAGAGCTGGGATTTCATTTTAGCTTTTTCCTTGTGCAGCCTCTTCAATTTTGCAGGCAAAAATTTATCGTTATAAAAAATCGAAAGCTGAAATATTTCGTGGTCAGTGTACTCTTTCGGTATCTTTACCTGAAGGGAATAACCCTTTTCCTTAAAACCCCTGAGTAAGATGAATAGTATATCCGAAATAGTCTGCACGAAATGCTTGGTGTATATCAACATGAGACCGAATACAAGGACTATTATGACAGCAAAGATCATCATACTGTTCTGAGCCCTGTTTTTATTTATATCAACAGCCGAAACAAATATGGTAAAACCGCTGTTTTGAACCTCAAAATAATCTTCACTGGAATATTTCAATGACCAGTCTTCCTCGGTAACGCGTGAAATGAGCAGTTTATCTCTTTGATACAGCTTTAAGAGCCTGGTGTCGCCGGAAAAAACATTTTCTACAATTTCTATTTTTGATTCCTCATCATACCCCACCATTCCAAACACCCTCGCGGAAAGGTCCCGATAGTAATCTTTTCGTTCGTTCAGGGAACTCTCGACCGGGTCACCCAGAGTAAAGGCAAAAATAATTAAAACAGCGAGTATAGCAGTAACAGCAATAGTTGAAACGGCAGCCGTGTGGTGTTGGGCCATTTTGGATTCTGCGTTGC
>DRHN01000018.1 GCA_011049595.1 Spirochaetota bacterium
CCGTGTAAATCTTTTTAATGCGATGATCGGGTTTATGACGGCGTACGAATTCGCTGCTCTCCGGAAGCCAGCCGGCCCATTTCCAGGGCCCGTTAACAAAACGATCAAGATTATTTCTGTTGGAATCGCAAACTGCCGTGACTTCAACATCGGGGTTGTTCATGTACGCGTTCGCGTGAATTACTCCGGTATCCCCCAGCCCTATGACTGCAATTTTTAATTTATCTTTCATTTTTTTTATTGATCCCGTTTCTTTATAGACCGGCGTCGTCGGTTGTTGTTCAGCAGGCACAGCTTTCAGCACATGGAGGGCGCGCATTTATCGGGGACAGTAAAAAGCTGTTATTATGCCTGTAGATCGAGATGATTTATTCCTTGATCGCACCAAGGCTGATACCGCGTACCAAATTCCTCTGTATCAACAACGCGAATATAAGTATCGGTATGGTAATATAAATGGACACGACTGCCAGCCCAGCCCAGTTTATGGTATAGGGATTCATCAACCCGGAGGCTGCGATCGGAAGCGTTTGAGTTTCGGCAGATGTGATAATAAGCGCGAACATGAACTCGTTCCAGGTAAATATCACGTTGAGGATCGTTACGGCTACAACCCCCGGAGCGGACATTGGCAGCACGAGCCTCCAGTATATCCTGAACCACGAGCTTCCGTCGATCAGCGCGCATTCCTCTATAGATTTCGGTATGTCCCGGAAGAACCCGGCCATGAGCCATATGGTCATCGGCAGATTGAAAGCCACGTAGAGTATTATAAGGCCCTGGTATGTGTATAGTAATTTAAGAGTCCGGAAAATAATGAATATAGGAACCAGGACTGTGATCGGCGGGACCATACGCAAAGTGAGCAGTTCAAAGGACAGAGCTTTTTTACTCTTGAAATTAAACCTCGCGATCGCAAACGCCGCCAGTGAGCCGATAAAAACAGTGAAAAATACCGAGGAAGCAACGATTATAAGACTGTTTTTTGTAAAGACAAAATAGTCGGCCTGTTTCAGATACGACCAGGCGCGCAGCGATGGCTTGCTCAGGACCTTTGGGTCTGTTCTCCCCGCTTCTTCCGGCGCGTTAAACGATACCAGGAGCTCCCACCCAAGAGGCCCCACAAAAAAAACAATAGCGGCAAGCAGGACAAAATAGTGCAGGAATGTTAAAACCGATTTTTTTGCAGTTATCTTTTTTTTCACTTTCCGCTTCATCTTTACAGCTCCAGTTTTGTTATTCTGATAAAAAAGTAAAAAATTACACCAACCACTAATAAAAGTATCAGGGAAATAGCCGACGCGTAACCCACATTGAAGAAATGCAGCCCTTCCTTGAAGATAAAAATGCTTATGAGCTCGGTACGGTAGCTGGGGCCGCCCCTGGTCAAAATCCACACAATATCAAAAGTCCTGAGTGCATCAAGGGTCCTGAGGAACAGGGCGATGATTATTACAGGTTTCATGAGGGGCAGCGTTATGAAGCGGAACAATTTCCAGCTGTTCGCTCCGTCTATTCTGGCTACCTCGTAGAGTGTTACCGGAAGGCTTATAAGACCCGAAAGCAGGATAAGGAACAGGAACGCGGTCCACTCCCAGACGTCAATGAGTATCATGGTGGGCAAGGCGGTTCTAATATCCCCGTACCAGTGCATGTTTTCAAAACCGAGGCGTCTCACAAGCAGTGTGAGGACCCCGAAAGTGTCGTTTAGAAGGTACTTCCATATTAAGGCGATAACACTCGGGCACACGATCATCGGTATGATAAGGGCCGCGCGTATTGTATTTTTTGCACGGATCTCTTTGTAAAGCAGGAGTGCGAGCCCCAGAGCCAGTACAAACTCAATAAACACCGACCAGAAAATAAACAGGCCTGTCACCCGCATGGAATTCCAGAATTGTCCGTCCGTAAGGATCCTTGAAAAATTGTTCAATCCGACGAAGTTGTTTCCATACCAGGGCCGTGAAATGTTCCACTGCCTTAGTGATACCCAGATTGAGTATATGAGAGGGTATAATGTTACAGCGGTTATCACCAACATCGCGGGCAGAAGAAACAGTACAACCGTTTTCCTTTTTACAGTAGCCATATAATTATCCTGCTGAGGTTATAAATTATTTAGTTCTTGGTGATAAAAGTCGAGCAAGCTCGAAGTTGCACCAATTCACTTTATTGAGCCGTATCACGGCGACTAATTAGTTCTATTTAACTCTTTATATATAATTAGTTACTAAAATTGAGCAGTTTCACCGCGACTAATCTTGAAGTTACTTAATTTATTAAAAAACATGAATTAAGCCGGGCAAGCCCGGAGTGGCACCAAGAACTAATTAGGCAAAATTGGACCTGTAAGTTCAATCCCGGAAAACAGGCGGAAATTTAAAAAATGCGGCAGGTTTCACCCTGCCGCACTATCCAATATTTTGTTACTTGAGTTTGCCTGCTCTCTCCATTACTTCTCTCATCTGATCCGCGGTGTCATTCAGGGCCTGCTCTGGAGACTTTGTTCCTGTTATTGCATCCTGAATCGCGTTGCTGAGAAATTCATACAATTCCATGAACTCCGGGTACAGAGGCCACGGAATTGCGATGTTAAAAGAATCAGCCGATGCCATGAGGACGGGCATTATCCGCACTACTTCAGGATCATAATGGGTGCCTATCCGGGCGGGCATCCTTGCAGCGGTTTTTGTGTCGGTAACAAGCCTTCTGTCGATTTCAGGGGATGTCAGCCATGCTATGTACTTGTAGGCTGCCTCGGCGTTCTTGGATTTAGAATTGATTCCTATCATCCACGCAGAGAGCCGCGTATGGAACTGCTGGTATTTAGGTATTACATAGTAACCGGTTTTTCCGGCTACAGCCGACTGGTCGGGAAGCTCCAGGATCGTCAGGGCTTCTGTGAACATATCAGTCATGGCTGCATTGCCTGCCCTGAACTCATCTTGAACATCGCCCCATGATTTTTTCAAGGCGCCGGGTGCGACCCACCCATTTTTATATATCTCTACCATGTCTTCGAGTGCCTTCAAAGCGCTGGGGTGTGTAAAAATCGGGTTCCAGTTTTTGTCGAACCACCAGCCACCGTCTTTGAAAGGATAAAAACTCTCAACCCTGTCTGCAAAGTTATCCCAAGCGATACCGAACGTAAAAGCGGCCGTGGTGCCCCAGAAATCTATGTTTCCATCGCCGTCGGTGTCTCTTGTAAAGAATTCACTGATGTCTCCGAACTGGTCCCAGGTTGAAGGGGGCGAAAGATCGTAGCCGTATTTGGCCTTGAAATCAGCCTGTTCTTTCGGGTCCTCGAAAAGATCTTTACGGTACGCGTAAACGCGGTTGGAGTGGTAGAACGGCACGCCGACCGTTCCATCATCGTTTGTGCCGAAAAATTCAACCAGACCGGGAACAAAACTCGCAAGATCGAGATCGGGGAGATCGGGGTCCGCGAGAAAGTCATCCATGGTCCTGAGGCCCCCTCCTGCCAGGAACACGCCTGCAGTAAGCGCATCGTACTGATAAACATCGAAAGTCGAGCTGTTGCTCGAGATTTCCAGTATCTGCTTGTCATACCAGGGTTCCCAGCCCGGGGCTGTCACTTCTACCTTAATGTTGTTAGCGGCTTCAAACTCGGGCTGCAGTTCCGCTGCCGCCTGAAGCGCGTACTGGTTCGTACCGAGCACTTTAATGGTAACAGTCTCGGCTGGTTTATCACCCGATGCCGCGTCATCACCACTGTCACCGCCTTTGCCGCCGACTAAAACAAAGCTGAGAGGGACAGCAACGAGTAACAGCACAATGCCGAGTAAAAGATACTTCTTTTTCATAATTTACTACCTCCCTTATAAAATATTTTTTATAAAAAGCATTTTAGGTTTTTCAGCCATGTTCTTTGCACAGATGATTATTTTATTTTATTTATTAATTCGTGTCAACAGAAAGCAAAAAAAAAGTACTATAAAACGCGAATTGTCCCAATATATTTTATTATTTGATTTATGTTCTCAGTGTACGGGGTTACCGGGTGTTGATCTTATATTAATGTCCGGTGAGGACTATGCTGTTTTCAGTTTTAAACTATCCAGCTCTTTCAGGTCCCAATCAAGGTCAAGCTGACTGAAAAGATGTTGTGCTTTTTTCAAATATTCCTCTCGGCCGATACCTTTCAATGTGTCATATCGGCCCTTCTTCTCAAAAAGTCTCCTTGCTACTTCAAGGTAGGTCCGTGAAAGCTCCAGCTTTGCATCAAGCCGCTCCCCTTCCAGGATGCTTCTTTCCCACCAGACAAGGGCTTTCTTCTGTTTACCGGATATCCAGCAGTATGACCCCATTAACCTTAACGCTTCTGTTCTATCGCAGGCATACTTTTTTGATGTTCGCAGCGCCTTTTTTGCACTTTTGCAGGATCTTTTTTTTATTTTTGAAATGTTATGTGGGCCGGGATTTTTAAGCGCCTTTTCAAGTAAATAAAGGTCAAACAACAATTGTGACATCACATAGCGTGAGAGAAAATGAGGTGGCACAAAACCATTACCCCGGACCATACCGGCAGCAAGAATTAGAGTTTGTCGGGCTTTTTCGAAATCACCCATCAGCAACAGGATGTTGGCCTTGATTCCATAAAAATATATTACTCTCGGCACTTGTTCGAATTTCCCCGCGAGGATTATCCCTTTATCAGACAATGCTAAAGCTTCGGGCAATTTTCTCATTTTCATCAGAAGTTTAGAATTTAGCTGGTAATAGCACACTTTCGCATCTTCATTTTCATAGGTTCTGGCGATTTCCTCCAGCTTATCTACACTTTTTTGAGCATGCTTTACCAGCCCCTGCTCGGTTTTTATATACCCGTCGAAGGTTATACAGTAGCACGCATCCGATAAATGTCCCAGCGATAATATTTTCTCAACACTTTCGCTGTCATAATACCAATTCCATTCTCCCGTATAGAGGTACAAGGTCAGGGTTACATATTGAAGATAAAAGATGTGCAGTATGTTTTCACGGTTGATATATTTAGTAAAAACCTCAATGATCTTTCTGCTTATTCGAAACGACAGGCCCGTAAACGAAAACATAAGGCTGAAACCAAGGTGCATGTATCCATCTCTCATTTTAACAAGACCGAGATTTTTAAATTGAGAAAATCCTGTTATTGAATCTATAAACAGTTTTTTTGGGTCAAGAACACTATAGCAAGCGATTTTTTTGTAAAATAATTCGAATAAAAACTCATCATTTTTATCAGGAATAACTTTCCTTTTAGAAATTATGTAAATCTCTGCCAGCAGCGAGACAAGACCGGAGAGAAAATTGAAAAATACGGATATTTTCCCTTTTCTGCTTCTCCACCCGGACCACTCAAGAGCTTTATTTAAGTGTTGCGCGGCTTCAACATAGTGCCCTCTATTGGAATAAGCATAACCGATGTTCTTTTCCAGCATTGCCATTCTTTCCGGATCCACGGCCTCACCGGATTTGTTAACATAGAGCTCCAATGCGTTCTGGTAATAGTGTAAAGCTTCAGCTGAAGCGGATGATTTCAATGCCGACTCTCCCGCCTTGATCAGATATTCCTCCGTTTTGCCCAGATCTTCTCCCTGACTGTAGTGATAAGCGAGCATACCATAAAAGTCGTACAGCCTCTCTTTGAAAACTTTTTCCACGGATTTGGCAACAATCAAATGAAGTTCTTTTCTCCGTTTCAGAAGGATTGATTTATATATAGCTTCCTGAGTCAGAGCGTGCTTGAACAAGTACTCGATCTCCATCATCCGCCGCCGTTCTATAATCAGCTGTATACTCTTCAGGTAGTCTATTTTTTCATCGATTTCGTGCACCGATTCTGCCATCCTGGTAAGTACTCTATAGAAAAAAGACCTCCCGATAACCGATGCCAATTTGAGCAATTCCCTGGTCTCCCTGTCAAGCCGGTCAATTCTTGTCATAATGACTTCATTGATTGTAACTGGAATCACGGCTGTATGGATCTTTTGAGTCACATCTAATTTGCCATGCCGGATCTCAATCGCCCCGCTATCTATCAACTCCCTTATGATTTCTTCGATAAAGAAGGGATTGCCGCAGGATCTTTCTATGATTTGCTGTCTGATGTGCTGCGGCATCCCGTCTATTTTAAGAAAGTTCTGAACCAGGATTTCAGACTGATCTTCATTAAGAGCCTGCAGCGTTATGTCAAAACAATGCTGACCATAGCTTTTTTTTATTTTTTTATTCAGTCTTTCGCTGGTATCTTTATATCTCGGCCTGAACACATTGATAAAAAGCACGCTGTACCGTTCCACCAGCTTGAAAAGAGATTCCAGCATCTCAATAGAGCTTTTATCAGCCCAGTGGAGATCCTCAATGATAATCATGAGCGGTTTTTTCCCGGATGCCGCTGCAAATAGATCCTTAAGGTTTTTCAGGATAAACTTCGAAAGGGCATCACTCTTTATGTCCTTTACCCGCTTTGCATGATTTCCAGTGAGCGTTATCCCCATAAGGGTTGCCGTAAAGGGAAAAATTTCCGACGTCTTCTCACGGTGAATACTTTCAATTGTCTTTATCAACTTCTCCCGGCACTCATTTTCATTGTCAGTTTCCTCGATGCCGGCCCAATTCTTGAGAAGATCAATGATTGGATGAAAGCTCAGGTTTTTTCCGATAGAGAGAGCCCTTCCTTCCAGCAGGGTCACGCGTTTTATCACCTCCTTTCGTTTGAGCTCTGCTATCAGGCGGCTTTTCCCAATACCCGCCTCACCTATCACATTAATAATTGTGCCTTCGCCTTCTATCCCCTTCGAAACAAGAAGCTCCAGCATGCTTAGTTCTTTATCCCTGCCAACCATTTTAGAGAAAATCATGCGATCCAGGGCCGTCCTGTCCCTCCGCCGGATTTCATTCCGGGAAAGAAGCTCATAGATGTAGACTGGTTCCTCTTTTCCTTTAATGAAGACAGAGGACAGCTCCCTGTACACAAAATCACTTCTGGTGCTGCGGTACGTGTCCAGGCCAACGAGGATCTGGCCCTTTTCAGACAAATCTTCCAGCCTTGACGCCATGTTCACCGCGTCACCCATCACAGTATATTCCCTTTTCGTTTGTGACCCCACATCCCCGGATATGACCTCGCCCGTATTTATGCCAATATGAATGCCAAGAGTTTGTGCGAGCCTCTTTTCTTTATTGAAACGTGAGATCGAGCTGCGTATCTCAATAGCTGAATTAACCGCTTTTCTCGGCGCATCTTCGATAGCAACGGGGGCGCCAAAAACAGCCATTACACAGTCGCCCATGAATTTGTCGATAATCCCGCCATGGCTTTCTATCGCCTGTCCCATCATGCTGAAACATTCATTCATGAGCGAAGTTGCTTCCTCGGGATCCATATTGTCTGAAATAGTAGTAAATCCGGAAATATCAGCGAACATGATAGTAGCCTGGCGACGTTCGCTTTCCCGGGAGTGTGATGGATTGGAGTTACCGGAGGTCATTCCAGCCCCTTTTCTTACTTTAATGCTTTGACATATTGACGCAGGATGAAATTATCAAAAAATTACCAATTTTCTCCATATATTGTAGTTATAAAAGCACATTAGCACGATCCTGTGAATAATAATTGATTTGTTGCTGTTTTGTCAACTTTCTCAATTGACTTTTCAACATTGCTGGTATATCGGAGGCTGTGAGTAACAGTAAGGCTTATTCAATTTACCTGTCCAGCACTTCTCTTACGGTTCTTGCTAAATCATTGACACGATACGGCTTTTTTAAAAATCCTCCCGCTGTTGAAAGTATACCTTCGCGAATATCCTCGTCACTTTGCCCGGAGCATATGATTACTTTAACATCAGAATTAATACTTTGTATCCTTTCAAATACTATCTGTCCCGACATATTCGGCATCGTCAGATCCAGAAGAATAATATCAATCGATTCTTTCTGCTCCTTATATATATCCAGACCTTCTTCTCCATCAGTTGCCGTTATTACACTATACCCGTATCTATTCAATAACGATTCAGCAAGCTCCCTTATCTGCTCCTCATCCTCTATTATCAAAACTGTTTCTTCCCCGCCGCTAATACTTTCAATTGTTCCGGCTTCCTCTTCAGCCTGCCCTTTTGGTAAATATATATGAAATACCGCCCCTTTCCCTTTGTCACTCGCAATATCTATATGCCCGCCGCTTCTATTGGTAATTATATTAAACACCATCGCCAATCCCAACCCCTGCCCTCTTCTTCCTCCCTTCTCCTTTGTTGTAAACAGCGGATCAAACGCCTTTCTTTTAACCTCATCCGGCATCCCGCATCCATTATCCTCAAATTTTATATGTATATACTCTCCTTTAGGAAGCCCCGTAACATCAACCCCATTTACTTCACAATCTTCAGCGCTAACAATTATATAATCTCCCGGCTTTGTACCCTTTTCTTCAATTGATTGAACAGCATTTGTTCCAAGGTTTAAAAATACCTGATTGAGCTCTGAAGCATCTGCAATGACATAATACTCTCCGGGCTTCATTTCAACTTCTTTTTTTATTAGCCTGTCAGTGGTCTTTTCCAGCATCCTGAATACTTCTGTTACTGCTTCATATACATCAACACTCTCTTTCTTAGTAACAGTACCTCTTGAAAGTGTCTGCAATTGACTGACAAGATCAGCAGCTCTTTGGGAGGATTTTACAGCGTTGCTTATATACTTTTTTTGAGTTTCAGTAAAATTCTCAGAATGAAGATTCAGCATATCAATGTAGCCCATTATTCCGGTCAATAAATTATTGAAATCATGAGCAATCCCGCCAGCCAGTGTCCCGAGAGAATCCATCCTCTGTCTTATCCGGAGCTGTTCTTCCAAACGTTTGCGCACGGTGATGTCCGTCAAAAAACCTTCCAGGGAGAGCAATGTCCCTTCGGCATTTCTTAAAGCACGTGCATTGAGGGAAATCCACTGTAAGTTTCCATTTTTTTTATAGATTTGAATTTCGAAATTTGACACGATATCCCTGTCTTTGAACCTCCGGAGCAGTTCGGTCCACCGGGAAGGATCTGCGAAAAGCTGCTGTCCAATATGGGTAACGCTCCTCATCAATTCTTTAGGACTTTCATAGTCTAAGATACACGCCAGTGAAGGGTTGGCATTCATAATGCGCCCCTCAGAAGTGGTCTGGAGAATTCCTTCGACCGCATTCTCAAAAATACTGCGATATTTTTCTTCAGCCTTCTCTAAGTCGTTTAATTGTGCCTTTATAGTTTGGCCCATTTTAATAAGAACCTGACCGAAGGGCTGGAACTCTCGATACGGAAAGGTTGTAACAGGCGGGTCATAGTCCCCTTCGGCATAGGAATGGATAATTTTATTAAGACTGTTTAGAGGTTTTCTTAAAAATATCCGCACAAAGAGACCTGTCACCACCACTAAAGAGACCAGGATAAATATCGTTGTTATGGCGAATGATTGCATTAAGTCTCGGCTGCTTTTTTGAAGGAACCGGGTGGTCAAGGAAAGCGTA
>DRHN01000019.1 GCA_011049595.1 Spirochaetota bacterium
CAGGAAGGTCCATCAATTCAAAATTGCCGTTTATATCGCTTACGGTAGAGAAAACATATTCATCCGTGCTCTTTGCCAGCATTGTATCCCCGGTTGCGGGGTCTGGGGGCAGCGTCTGTTTATTTTCGAATATTTGCCAGCTGTTCGGCACTGCTTCGCTTGCACCGATCTCTCTTACTACTGAAACAGTCTTGCCGCTTATCTGCCGTTCCGCGATTATCGAGACCATGCTCAGATCTTGCATACCGGCAATTATTACTCTTCCCCTGATACCTGCGATTTCGGGTACATACTCGCAGCTAATAATCAGGACAGCTATTAATCCTAAGGCAGTGGCTAATAGACTTTTTTTCATCTTGGTACTTTGAAACCTCATCTTAGCTGAACATGTATCCCTCTTCCATTAATCATGCAATTTCGAGTATTCGGGGTAGTCCGGCTAATTACTTTTTTTCTTGAAAATCTCCTTTTCGAGTGCAGTTTATTGTCATTTAAATCTCAATAATCAGTACATTTTAACTTATAATTCAATTTTATGCAAGGAAAACTATTATTTTTTTTTAATTTTTTATGACAACGTCACAACTGTCGTGAACAATGTAAACCCGTCCTTTTTCGCGACCAGGTTGTACACACCCGAAGGCACAACAATAAATTCATAATATCCGCTGCTGTCGCTGAGAGTATATTCAGAAAATTCATCATTATACGATAGGCTGATTTAGTATTACTATATTGGTAAGAAAATAATGCTGGACATTTAAAAAACGGTCGATGATCTCACAGTTCTACTATCTCTTTTTCCTTTATTCTTATATTTAATATATTGAGATATATATCGACTATCTCCGGATCATACTTTTTTCCTCTGTACTCTTTAATGATCTCTATTGCCTTCTCCTCTTCGATCGGATCTCTGAACGGCCTGTTTTCCGTCATCGCCTGGTAACTATCGACAACACATACTATCCTTGCCCAGAGGGGGATCTCATTCCCCTTAAGACCTTCCGGATATCCCGTCCCGTCATAAAATTCATGATGGTGTTTTACCAGTTCCACTCCCTCCCTAAACAGGTTCAGTTTTTTTTCAACCTGGTCCGCCCCTCTTACTGCATGGCTTTTTACGATTTCAAACTCCTGAGAGGTCAACTTTCCTTTTTTGTTGAAAATACCTTCGGGAAGCCCGATTCTGCCGACATCCATGAGCATCGTTGCCAGCCTCAACCTTGTAAGCTCTTTCCCGGAAAGACCGAGTTTTTTCCCGATCATCTCAACGTCTCTCGCGATATTGAGAAAATGTCCGATTATATAGGGCTCTCTCTTTTCTATCGCGCTTATATACCTGTAAGGGATAAGGTCCCTGATCTCGAAAATTTCAACCGGCCTCCCTGTCGCCTCTTCGGTTAACGTTCCAAGAGATTCCGCGTCCACAAGGTACCTTACTTCCTCGTACACTTTACGGGTGACAAGTATCTGCCCTTTTCTGGCTGCCCTTTCAAGCTGAAACGCGGTATCGACCGCGCGCCCGACCACCGAGTAATCAATTCTTTCAACATTCCCCATGTTGCCTGACACAACCTCCCCGGAACTTACCCCCACACACAGGTTTATCTTAATTGAACCTTCTGTTTTTCCTTTTTCATTGATATCTTCAATGAACCTGCACATATCAACCGCGGTAAAGACTGCCCTTTCTGTGTCATTATAATGCATGTTCGGGGTACCGAAAACGGATACAACACGGTCCCCTATAAACTTGTCAAGCATGCCTCCGTATTTGAATACAATTTTGGTTGCACCAGAATGATAATTGTTCAACAGATTTATAACCTTGTCAGGTTTCAACTTTTCAACGATCCCGGAAAACCTTGAAATGCCGGCGATCAGAACAGTTACTTTCTTTATTTCACCTTCTAATTTTATCTCGCTGTGATCTGTCAATTCATCAAGGACCTCGGGCGACAAATCCCTTGACAACGAGTATTTAAAATTAAGTGAATTATTGTTTTCTATGTTCAGGGCCATCTGTTTTGTGAGCATCTGGACCGTACTCAATACTTTGTCAGTGTATGGCGTCATATTGATCCGTTCACCAAGGGTTAATATCCCCATCATGCCTCTTTTTGTTATGAGGGGCACCAGGACTGAAGCCTCGAGTTTTTTTAAAATTCCAATGTCGATATCCCTGAGCAGGATCAACAATTCGGAAACCATTAAAGGCATCCTGTTATCCACCAGTTCATGGACAAATGTGTTTTTATTGGTAATATGGGTCTTCTCGATCAGCTTTTTTTGGACGCCCCTTGAAGCTACAGGAGCGTATTCAGTGTTGTTCTCATTTATCGATAAAAAAAGAACTGCGGTCCTGCTTAATGTTTCTCCCATCATATTGAGCAGGAAGCTGCCGAAAAAATCCTTTTTACTGGCTGCGTTGAAGTGTTTTACCTCACCATCCAGGGCAACTGTTTTCAAACCCCCGGAATCAGGTACGTCTGCTGTTGTGCCGCCCCCCGATCTATGGGACAGAAGACTGTTCAGTCGAAGTTCAACAGCGTTGCAGACCGTTGAAATAAACTCGATCTCCTCTTTATCGATCCTTTTAAGTACGCTTGCCCCCCAAACTCCGGAAAAATGTGTTATCAGCGTACCTTTCTTTCTTGGTATCATTACAATCGGTGTGTCCAGGTCAAAATCCTGGTTAAACGCGTTTCTCAACACCAGGCGGATCCCCCTGGTATCTATTGCGCTCCAGTCGAGCCTGTTTATCTCCTCAATAAATTTTTCATTGAGGAAAAAAGGAAGTATTGTCTGGATAGTGCTGTCTGCCGCTGTTGAAGCTATTATTTTATTTGCACCCGGATGTATAAACGCGTAGTGGAGTTTATCCTTAAAAATCTGAGAAAACCGTTCTGCAACAAACTGAACGATCTGATTCGGGATATCAAACTGGTTAACTTCCCTGGATATGCTTTCAGAAGCTGTAATATATTTTTGAAGTTTCGATTCCATTATTATATAACAAAAAAGTAGATTACACAAATCACATTTAAAGTCTAAACAATAAACAACAGCATTGCAAACAAATCACAGGGGTGCATTACATACAAACCCTTGTCATACCCGCCCCTTTTGCATAACTGCAGGCTTCATCAAACTCCTGCAGCGTGACCCTCCTCCTCAAATCCATGCACTCCCGGGCGCGGTATTCCGGCCTGTATTGGTCCATGATGTTCAGGTAAGTACTTTTTGAAAACCCGGCTAACAGATCCACCACTCCGCGGGTCCCGGCCAGGTTGTTTGGAAGGACCAGGTGACGAACCAGAAGGCCCTTGCGCGCCACACCTGCCGCATCTATCTCGAGGTCTCCGACCTGTTGATACATTTCTGTGATCGCGCTCCACGCAACATCAGGATAATTCTTTATGCCGCTCAATTTGAATGCCTTATCAGCATCCGCGTATTTAAAATCAGGCATGTAGATATCGAACACTCCTTTCAGGAGTTTCAATGTATCGACCGAATCATATCCGCCGGTGTTGTAAACCAGCGGCACTTTAAGCCCCATAGGAACAGCAGTTACAAGTGCCTCGACAATAGCGTATGCCATATGCGTGGGAGAAACAAAATTTATATTGTGGCATCCCCGGCCCTGAAGCGACATCATCATCAGGGCAAGATCCCTGTGAGTTACTTCCCTGCCGTATCCAAGATGGGAAATATCATAATTCTGACAAAAAATGCAGCTTAAATTACAGTGTGTAAAAAAGATCGTCCCGGAGCCTTTTCGGCCCACAAGAGGGCGCTCCTCCCCGAAATGAGGGCTCCATGAAGATACTACCGGAAGCAGACCGCTTTCGCAGATCCCATCCTTTCCCTGGCTCCTGTCTACACCGCACTCGCGGGGGCAGAGGCTGCAATGCAAAGTTTTGTTCCGCAGATCATCAGCTGTTTTCTTTAAAAGCCCCTGCTCATAAAGTCCTAAATAAGAAGCCTTAAAATCCATCATCTATCATTGTCGTGCTTTTCGACAAAACTCCTGATCTTGTCTATTGATTTCAGCACCACCTTGCACTTGTTCATCCCGAGAGAAAAAGGTCTGAACGCACCGGAAAAACTTAAAACCGGGTGCCCCTTAAAAATTTCTTCTGTTATTACCACCTCTCCCTTTATTCTGGCGAGCTCATGTTCAAGTTCCTCGATCTTTTTGTCTTTTTCGTCATTAATATCGTTCATTCAAAAACCTCCGTTTAGTCGTTTATTAAAAAATATATTTTCCGGGTCTGCTTTCACTGTCGAACTCAAAAAATAGAAAAAACATAATTCCTGATCCCATCTTCTCTTTTAAAAGCATGAATTTAAAAATATCATTAATCATTCAACCATTCAATTTGTTTCTGAAAGAGTCTTTTTCGGTTATTTTACAAAATCTTATTTGATTTTAACAGTCTTTCCTTTTTTTGCCGATTTTATTGCTGCAAGCACGACTTCAAGCGCGTTACGGCCATCTTCAAAGGTAGCATTTTCTATTTTGCGATCAGATTCTAGACAATCGATAAAGTACTTCCACTGGATCAGGAATGCGTCCGTGCCATCAGGTGTTTCCTCTAATATTGTGCCATCGGCCTTGTATATAACCATCGGAGAATTGAGGTCTCTTTTTTCAAGCAACTTGCCGGCCCTGAAAGTCCACTCAACGGTTCCGTTTTCACACACGACTCTCAGTACATTTGTGAATGGAAAACCCGGCGGCAAACCCCACCCGGCCTGAACACATCCCGTGATGCCGTCAGAGAAGCCCATATTGGTGACCATATTCGCCCATCCTCCAAAAGCGGAATTATAAGTGCCCTGAGAGTTTATGAAATCGGGTTTACCCAAAATCGAGATTATGTAGTCGATGTCATGTATCTGCACATCAAGCGCGCCTCCTCCTCCAAGGCCCTCTTCCCTGTTCCAGCCTGATTCAGCCCAATCCGGGAATGCAACCAGCCTTTCACAATAGATGTGGTAGGTCTTCCCAAGTTCCCTGCTGTCAATTATTTCCTTCACTTTTACATAAACAGGCCAAAACCTCAAAACATGACCGGCCATAACGTTTACCTTATTGTTCCGTGCTGCCGTGATCATCTTTTCCGCGTCAGCTACTGACAAAGCGAGAGGTTTTTCACAGAAAATATCTTTTTTTGCCCCGGCAGCCTTTACGACCATTTCTGTATGTAAAAAGGTAGGAGTGCAGATGGCTATTACATCCACATCAGCCTTCCGGAGCATAGTGTCAAAATCCTTATAATAGACAGCACCTGTTTTATCTGCAAGATCCCGGCCCTTTTTTTCCACATTGTCCATTATAGAAGTCACACACGTGTTTTCTATTTTATTGCACAATATATCAGCGTGAAGCTTGCCTATGTACCCGGCACCAACGATCGCGACTTTTTTCATTATCATTTCTCCCGGTAAAATATTTTTTATCATACTCTACAACAGCAGGATACACAAGTATCATCAGGGTGTAAAATAAATTTTCAGCAAAACCGCAGGTATTTACTTTAATAAAAATTTAACTTGTAGATCGGCAGCAATGAGTTTAGAATTGTTCAATATAATACTGACGTATCATGCAAATAGCCATTTCCGGAGCAAAGGGCATGAATCACAAAAATAAAACAAAGGCTCAGCTAATAAACGAACTTGAGAAAGCCCATCAAAAGATCCGGGAGCTTGAATCATCAAAATTAGGATTTGAACGGAAAGTGAGAAATCTAAATGCAAACCTATATCGGGATAATTCCTGCCGAAAGGGAGATGTTGAGGAGCTTGCCAGGACCGGAGAAACGATAAATATTGAGGACACTTATCCCTCAGATAACGGTAAAGAGGACTGGGTTCAAACTGTTAAAACCCCGCTGAGAGATGAAACAGGAACAATTTCCGGGGCGCTTGGTATTTCCTGGTTTATTACTTGCCGCATTGAAGCTGCCAGGAAAATTGAAAACTCTCTCAACGAAAAGAAAATACTGCTGAATGAAATTCACCACCGTGTTAAAAACAACCTCCAGGTTATTTCGGGACTTCTTGACCTTCAATCGAAAAACATCAGGAATAAAGATAATGAAAGCAAATTTCAAGGTAAACCGGGATAGGATAAAAACGATATCAATGATCCATGAACAGCTTTATAAAGAAAAAGAACGAAGACGAATAGCGACCGAACTTCACGGCAGTATAGGCCAGAACCTATCTTTAGCGATCATAAAATGCGAAGAATTGAAGAGTAAAATACCTTCTGAGGATTCCCTGACCGTAATCGAGTATATCTGCGACATGCTTGAACAATCATTGGAAAACACAAGGCTGCTTGCCCTGGAAATCAGCCCGCCGGTTCTTTATGAAATCGGTCTTGAAGCGGCGGTTTCATGGTTACTGGAGCAGTTCAAAGACAAACACGGGCTTCAATATATTTTTGAAGATGATAAAAAACAGAAATCGCTTGACAACAACATCCTGGTCTGGGGTGCCTGGGAGGCAGCATGCACATTAAATCCAGGCATGGTAAAGGAACACGAATAACACTTGAAGCTACGGTCAGAAAGACCCAATAAATTACCGGGAGGTATTATGAGTCTTAGATTAATAATAGCGGATGACCATAAAATAGTGAGGGAAGGGCTTCGGAGTCTTCTGGAAAAAGAGCCGGGTATTGAAATCGTTGCCGAAGCGGACAACGGCCTGACTGTAATCGATCTTGCTGAAGAATTAAAACCGGATGTGATTGTCATGGATGTGACAATGCCGGGCCTGAACGGGATAGACGCAACCCGCCGCATAAAAGCGAACCAGCCGGAGACCAAAGTGATAGCTCTATCTGTACATTCCGACAAACACTTTATCGCTGAAATGTTTAAGGCAGGCGCGATCGCTTATCTTTTAAAACAAAACGCGTTCAGTGAGCTTACGCGTGCTATAAAAGTAGCTTCTGAAGACGACCTATATCTCAGCCCTAAAATCTCAAGCATCGCAATAGAGGCGCTCGTCACAAACGATGGGCCCCTTGACCCTTCAGGCACGTCATTTCTTTCAGGCAGGGAAAGGGAAATTCTCCAGTTGCTGGCGGAAGGAAAATCCGCAAAAAATATAGCTGATAAATTTTATTTGAGTGTAAAAACGATTGAGACCCACAGAAAAAACATTATGAAAAAATTGAATCTCAACAACCTGGCCGATCTGACTAAATACGCGATCAGACATGGCCTGACAACCCTGGAACAGTGAGGTGTCTCAAATAAGGTTTTCTTATAATGCTATAGTAGAAGGCCAAAAAAATATGTACAGCCGATAACATAACAAATTTATCCAAAGATACCGGGAGCTTTTATATGATATATAGGTACCACGAATATCCTGAATACTCTGAGCCCTGGATTACCGGCGCTTTTTACTGAGTCTGCGTTTTTTCTTTTTCGCGGGTATCCGGGTGGCTAAACCGATGATCAGCCCGGCTCCCGCACCTGCGCCGCCTGCTATCATTATGTTTTGCCGGATCTTTTTCATTCCGATCAACGCGTCACCGACCTTGTCCAGCAGCTTTTTGGAGGGTGACAAAATCCTGCTTATCTCGATGTAGCCACCCCCTGACCTTGCGAAGAACAGGTAACCGATTATTAACCCGAGAAGGCCCATCGCGATCACCAATATTATTATTCTTTTCAAAACCCGCCTCTTGTCGTATCGAATTTTTATAGCTTATTATAATACATATTGAAACGATCCTGTATCTTTTTCAACTTTCCATAGAGAGATTGTCAGCGAAATTCAAACCCCCATGATCCCGGTTAAAAATCTCTTTTATTTTTAATATGCACGGAAGCAGGGTTTACCAGGTCATAAAAACATTCCTTCAGCTCCTTTACTTTCATTATATTATCATAATTTTTAATATTATTTTGATTTTCCAAGTGCATCAAGGCACGGTAAATCAATTTGGCCTCAATATCATTTAGTTCAATTATATGTCTTTTGATTGTTTTAGCTTTCATAAGCAGCCTCGAATTGAATAATTGTTTTCAATCTGCTATTTTACATCTATTTCACCTCTTTTACAACGAAATATGCTGCAGACAAATTTATAGACCACGTCTTCGCAAACATTTTTTTTAATTTGGCAAAACCGAGTTATCATGCTATTATTCGTTTTAAATATGCAGGTAATCTTTTACGATGTTTAAATAAGTTGGAGCCTGAAACATTAATAAATCAAGGAGTGAACGATGCCTGAAGGAAAAGCACTTGTCCTTTTCTGGACCAAGAATGGAAATACGGAAAAAGTAGCCAGGCGCATTTTCGATACTTTACAGAAAGCCGGGATGGATGTATCGATATCCCGAATTAACAAAGAACTTGAGGTCGAATACCTCGACTACAATTTGATCTTTCTCGGGGCACCTGTTTACGAGAACCTGTCGCCCAAACCGGTTCTAAATTTCTTACACAGAAACAGAAGAAGGGATGGAGTCGAGCTTATCCCGTCGGCACCGGAAGTACCAGGCGTGGCTGCTGTTCCATACTGTACCTATGGAGGCGGGCATACCGGCTACAATGAAGCAGAGCCCATGCTGAAACACATCGGGCAGTACCTTGAGCACGAAGGTATTCGCGTGGTGGATTACCTTGCGGTAGTCGGTGTTTTTCCGGAAGCCGATGAGTCTTACAACACCGACGGCCGATTCGGAGAGATCCGCCAGAAACCTGACGAGCACGACCTGATCGAGGTTGAAGGGAGAGTACGGGGTTATTTACACCAGCTTCATCGTGTTCTTCCTCTTGGGGATCTTAAATTGTAAACTGCCTGGCCGTAATTTACGTATACACTGTCGTAGTGTGGTATACCTGTTCCTAAATACCATCCAGCTTTCTTAGGAGCGCTTCTTCAAGAATATCAAGTTCACACCGCGTGAAACCCTCTCTGCCTTTATTACGTGATTGAGATTCAGCCATGTATCATTATCACGGCTATAGATCGGCCATTCCACAAGCCCTTCACCATTTGGGTCGCCTGTGCCGGTAAAATTGACCCAATAGTTTTGTATTTTTTCTTCCAGTATTTTATCTGCCTCACTGGCCTTGAAAAAAAAGTCATGAGTTCCAAATACAAATGGCACTTCAGCAAAATGATATGCGCCCGCAGTTTGTTTAGGACTTGGTGGAACACGGTTAAAAAAATACAGGTAGGCCGGAACGCCGGTTTTATTCATGTGTTCGCACAAAAAATACATATGTACGCCCTGATGATCATCGCCGAACATGTCGATCTCGCTCTGAGCACGGATAGATGGATCATTCATCTTATAAAGTGCTATAAGGGCGTTCGTATCATCACCATAATGACGGGACATGAAAACTCTGAAAGAATCCATATCTGCAGGTGCACCCCGTTGCCAGTTTGACGGCGTGGGAAATTTCGCCATGAGGTAGAGCAGGGACCCTTCATCTGCATTATATCCGGCAATAATCGTTACTTTTAATTGGGCGCCTCTTTTAAAAGTATGAGCAACGCTTTCAGGTAATACCCAACCGTCAACCAATGTTACCAGATATGGGTATGAATAATCATCGTGATAGGTCTGTGAATGCTTAAGTAATTCCTCGCCGGAAACGGTACGAAGGGATTCGATCGTATCGTGACCTACTTTTCGGGCGAAATTGTTTCCTTCGATTTCCGCTTTCTGCCTGTCCAGAAAAGGGCCATTCAATCCTTCAACATAGCCGGTAACAGAGCCGCTTTAAATAATGGCCTTATGAAACAGGCCTTTGGCAAGAGGGATTGCAATGAGTTCCACAACAGCAACACCGCCGGAAGATTGCCCGAAGATTGTCACATTGTCCGGATCACCGCCAAAAATTTCTATATTGTTCCGGACTCATTCCAAGGCGGCAATCTGATCCAGCAGGCCGTAATTGCCGCAGCTGTTATGTTCCGATTCCTTTGATAATGCAGGATGAGCGAAATATCCGATTATACCAAGCCGGTAATTAACGGTAACAACGATTACCCCTTTTTTTGCAAGCGCATCCGATTGATAATAAGGTTCAGCGCGGGAGCCGAATTGTTTTGCTCCCCCATGAAACCAGACCATGACCGGCTGTCCCCTTGCTACGCCTAAGTGCTCACTCAAAAATAACTTTACATTTTTCTGGGAGTAATGGTGTAATTTCAATCTGGTAAAGTATCAGGTTTGTAGATTTGAATTTGCGACATTTGTTCGTCAGGGACTTTGTTTCCCTTTTTGTATTTCTTTCGTACAAGATGCGCTTTTATTTTCAGACCTGTTGTCGTTTTCGTGGAACGAATATATTTTAGCATAGTCTCATAGTTTACTAATGGTATACCGGCCCAGTTCTTGCTGATCTCGGCAAACAGCCGATGTTCAATAGGATTCCACTTGGAAGCGCCGGGAGGGTAATGTGCTACTGTAACTTCCAAACCATGGCGATCACTGATTTTTTCCTGGATGCCCAATTTCCAAGAGCGAGATCGAGAACCATTGCTTCCTCCACCGTCTGCCAGAATCAAAATACTGTTGCAATGCGGATAGCGTCGCTGTCCTTCCTTGCGCCACCATTTTCCGATTGATTCTACTGCAAACGCAGCTGTGTCGAACGTTGTGCCTATGAAAACTGTTCCCTGGTTTGCCTGAGTGTCATATACTCCGTAGGGAATACCTTTAC
>DRHN01000020.1 GCA_011049595.1 Spirochaetota bacterium
AGTCAAAAAAAATATCCCACACGCTTGGAATATTTGACAACATTCCCCTCATACAGCTGTGTGAAAAGCTGGAATCTATCACACCTTCCTCCATACACAAGTCCTACGTATGCACAGGGGGAGGCGCTTCGGTCGAGGCCGCTATAAAACTCATAATGAAAGTGACCGGCAAAGGAGAGTTTATCTCCCTCCACTACTCCTACCACGGTTTATCGCTCGCTACTATGAGTCTCGGCGGGATCCCTTCGCTGAGAAACTGGGTGCCCGGCGGTTTGAGGTGGCCGGGGTTCCAGCAGGTGCCGAACCCCTACTGCTACAGGTGCCCCTTCGGAGCGCACGAGGAAAGCTGCGGACTGGAGTGCGCCGGAGCTTTGCGCGCAGCGCTGAATCACGGGACATCGGGTCAGGTCGCCGGGTTCATTCTTGAGCTCTGCCAGGGGCCCGGGGGGCACATAGCTTTACCGCAGAGATATGTCGATGAAGTCGCAAAGATATGCAGGGAAAGGGACATCCTGATCATCGTCGATGAGGTCCAGACCGGTCTCGGCCGGTGCGGCTCGTGGTTTTGCTCAGACCTGTACAATTTCAAACCCGACGCCGTGATCATAGGCAAGGCCATGGGAGGGGGTTACCCGATAGGAGCCGCGTCGTTCTCTGACAGGATCGCCACCCCGGAAGTCGAATCCGAAACATGGCACTCCCTCACTTTCCAGAACGACCCGCTCGGCGCAGCGGTCGGCCTGGCTGTGCTCGGCATAATCGAAAAAGAAGATCTGATAAGCCGGGCCAACGTGGTCGGCGATACTGTGAGAAAAAAACTCAACGAAATGTCCGAAGAATTTGAAATAATCGGCGACATACGGGGGCCGGGACTTTTTATCGGCATCGAGCTGGTAAAGGACAGAAAAACAAAGGAACCGGCTGTCGCGGAAACAGCCGCCGGTGTGGCTTATGCCCTTGAGAACGGCCTGGTCACCTTTACCGGCGGGGCCGGTAATGTGCTGAAGATCAAGCCGCCTCTTGTCATAACCGACGAGCAGGTAGAGCGTATGATGGACCTGTTCGGGAAAACTTTTAAATTTATTCAATCGAAGGTTGGTAAATAGCTGAGGAGTTGTGTAATGGAAATTTTTGATGTTCATGGGCACCTTTTGACCAGGATAATCGGCGGCAAGAAGTACATGAGCCCGGAAGCTGAAAAATGGTTTAGAGCTTTTTTTCTGGGAACAGAGCCGGTTCTCGACGCGCACGCGGAAAAACTTATCGAAGCGCTGGATACGGCTGAAGAAATCCTCGGATGTACATACAGGATATGCGTAAATATTCTCGATATTGGGAATATTTACAACATGGAAGTTTCCATATCGGAATTAAACGACTGGGTCGTAAACCAGGCTGGAATGGACAGCCGGGGAAGGATATTACCGTACGCGTGCATCGATCCCAGGCGAAAGGAGGCACTGGAGGAGATACGCCGGTGTGTCCTCGATCTGGGAGTTGCGGGTTTCAAACTGTACCCCCCTACCGGATTTTATCCCGACGATCACGCGTTTTTTCCATTCTACGAAGAGATCATAAAGCTCCAGCAGGAATCAAAAAGGCCGGTGCCTCTGTTGTTTCATCAGGGGTTTTGCATTTCAGGCTCAAAATACGCGCAGCCGATAAATATGGAAGAGGTTGCCGTACGGTTCAAGCCGGATCTTAAAATTATTATGGCGCACGCAGGAATACCCTGGAGTGACGAAGCGCTGTCCATAGCTGCACTGCACGCCAACGTGTATCTTGATATATCTCTTTTCGGCGATCTTTACGGGTTCTGGCCCGGGCTGCACATGCAGCTCTTCGGCAAGGCAAAAAGGGCCGGTGTGCTCGACCGTATCCTGTTCGGCAGCGACTGGCCGCTATGCTCGGCCTGGATGGAAGCGGATATCGGGGCCCCCACATGGTCGGTCCTGCACAAGACCATCCGGGCATTGAAGGACATGCAAATGCCGGGGCCGCTTGTAGAACTGGGATATCCCGAAATTACAAATGATGAGATCGACGGCATCCTGGGGTCTAACGCGCGGGAATTATTTCCGGATGTGTGATTTTCCTGTGACAACACAGGTACTTCTGCCAATTTACTTTTAGTACCGGATCCCGCGGTCAGGACCCGGACCAATCTATTAAGAAAGGAACTTATATGAGCTTTAAAAACAAAGTAGTTCTCGTTACAGGCAGCACGAGGGGGCTTGGAAAAGGGATCGCCATGGCTTTTGCCCGCGAGGGAGCTTCGGTCGCGATAAACGGGACAAAAGAGGATTTGTGCGGTAAAGTTGCCGATGAAGTCAAAAGCGCCGGAGGAAGGGGCATCGCGGTCCCCGGCGATATATCCGACACGGAAGTTGTAAAAAGTATTTTCCGGCAGGTTTTCGACCAATTCGATCATCTCGACATCCTTGTAAACAATGCCGGCATCGTCTATGTTGCGGACTGCACGGATACAACAGACGAGCAGTGGGACCGAACAATGGCCGTCAACTGCAGGGGCGTCTTTTTATGCTCACGGGAAGCCGCCCGTCACATGAAAGAAAGAAAAAGCGGAAAAATAATCAACCTGGCCTCCATGCTCGGAAAAACAGGCATAGGGATGTATTCGCATTACTGCGCTTCCAAGTTCGCTGTCGTCGGGTTCACACAAGCGCTGGCCAAAGAGCTTGCTCCCCTGGGCATAAATGTCAACGCCGTGTGTCCCGGGATCGCGGATACCGACATGATGGACGAGGAGCTCGTTGTTTTAAAGCAGCTCAGGAACAAAAGTGAACAGGAGCTGCGAAAGGAATTCCTCGGGATCATACCGCTGGGGCGCTATGAAACACCGGCCGATGTCGCGAACCTGACTTTGTTTCTGGCTTCAGAGCAGGCTTCATATATCACCGGGCAGTCCATCAATGTAACCGGCGGTATCGAGACACACTAGACCGTTGGACGCATCGGTCACCTTAATATGTAAACAGGCAAGAGGATGTTGGAAATATTATTCGACCATATCAACGGGACCAAAATTATCGCTGCTGCAATAGCTGAATGGTGCGGTTCTCCATAACCTTGCAGTTCCAGAAATAAAACAAGCAAAAGCGAGCTGTTAAAAACAATAGATATCGGATTTTTGTAATGACCACTATTAAAAACAGATCCTCGATCATCATATTTATGGCAGTCACGTTTCTCTTCTGGTTAGCCCTTTACATCTATGTCCCAACCCTGCCCACCTATATTAAAACAAAGACAGAGCATCTTTCAATGGTCGGACTGGTACTTTCCATGTATGGTCTTTCTATTGCTTTTGTTCGCCTGCCCATAGGGATATTCGGTGATATGGCAGGAAGAGGAAGACCACTGATAATATTGTGTTTTTTCTTCGCTTCTGTCGGGGCAATTATTATGAGTAAAGGAAATACACTGTTCATGCTGGCCGTCGGCAGGGCTTTCACAGGGATCTCAATGGGATCGTGGGTGCTGCTTCTCGGCACATTCAGCACTTTCTTTGATTTCAAGCAGACAATATTCGCGAGCTCCATGCTCACTTTTTCAGCTTCTTTTGGAAGAATGATAGGGACGGGTTTGACCGGGTTTCTAAACAGGAGAGGCGGCTATCCGCTTGCTTTTTATCTCTCGGCGATACTTGTAGTGATTGCATTAGTAATAATCCTGTTCGTCAAAGATGAAAAAAAACCGCCTAAAACAGTATCAATCAGAACGATTGGAAATCTTTTAATCAGAAAAGAAATACTTCTCCCAACCATTATAAGCATCATAGTTCATCACGTTGAAATTTCAGCAACCTATGGATTTCTTCCTATCCTCGCCCATAAAATGGGTGCCAATGATGTGATAAAAAGTATGCTTGTTACGCTCAACATTGCTGCAATAACTTCAGCAAACCTTCTGAATACATTTTTACTGAGAAAAAAAACCCCCGATTACATGCTGCCGGCCGGTGCTTTTCTTATGTTTTTGGGCATAATGATACTGGCATTTTCTCCTTCAATTACGTACCTTTTTATAGGCTCGCTCTGCAACGGATTGTCCTTTGGGATTGTTTACCCGATACTGGTCGGGAAAAGCATCCGGAAAATCGACCGTTCACAGCGCTCCACAGCAATGGGGCTCCACCAGTCCATGTACGCGATAGGGATGTTCACCGGCCCGTGGCTGAGCGGTATCCTGGCTGACCGTTTCGGTATTAGGCCCATGTTTATGATAAACGCCGGCGCCTATATTGTCCTGGTGTACTTTTTTATCTACCTGTTTTTCAGGGGCAATATCAGACAGAACAAAACCACTCACATAAATTAACATCCATTGGTAACTTCCAAAGGCTATCTGTGCCCTTGTTAAACCTTGATCAGCGTACTATCATCGATCCAGCCACTTGGGACTGGACAGTATAAAGGCTTGATATAAGATTGTCCTTAGAAATCAGAGTTGGTTCAATTTATGAATTATGAAAAAAAAACAGGGACGAAAATATTGATATTTGAATATTTGGAAATATTTAATAATCTATATCAGATTCATTCAGTTCTGGGTTATAAAAGTCCAGTGATTTATAAAATGCAAAATTAGCTTTACTTAATCAGCTAACACTTCTTCAATCTTCAAAACAAAATCTTTAGCTGCTTCAATTATCCATTCCGCATCATCATTGGTAATAACCTGGACACCATATTGGTCACTGACTCTATCAGCCTGGGCATGCTCCAAGGTCTCAGAGTATTTTTCTTCAAGCTCTTTTGCTCTATTAAGATATTCAATATATTTTTCATCCACATTTTTCCTGAAAATATAAAATTCATTAAATGCCGATACGGCACAATAGTGTTTAGTTGCAAGAATTCCTATTTTAATTAGTGATGCCAAAACTGCATGATACATAGCATAATAACCACAGACTATTGTCCAATCATACTTCTGATTATCAAACATTATGTCCATGGCTTTTACATTACTAGAAGCTTTATCTAAATGACGCCGAATCGACTCTGGATCAGATTCGATATTTCTTAACCCACCCTGCTTAAAACACTTTTCAATATTTTTATTGAAATCTTTCGCCATTTAATTTTCTCCTTCTGCTATTATCCTCCAAAACAAAAATTCATTAAAAAGTATTATCCTGTCTTTAAAGATAGTTTTATAAAATTCGGTTTGTTTATGTAAACCATCTGAAAATTTTGTTATATCTACAGTTATTGCGCTTAATTCTAATAAAGATGAAGCCTCTTCTTTTGCCTTCTTTACTATTGAAGCAAGTTTATTATCATCTTGAACAGATACAAGCAAAATATCTATATCACTTTCATTTGTCCATTTCTCTCGTGCCACAGATCCATAAAGGATTATGAGTTGTATTTGTTTATTAGAATCATTCAGAGCATTCTGAGTAAACTTGTCGATTATTCTGGATATACTTTTATTATTTTCAAAAAAAAATTTTTTCCTTTCCAGTTCAAACATCTCAAATACTTTTAATAGCATTTCATTACCCAGATTCGCCTTAAAAAAAGAACTATCAGCCGCATTACGCCTGTTAAGAAGTCCTTCCTCCTGAAATCTATTCAGTGTACTCCAAACATAAGAATAAGTACATTTTGACAATCTAGTTAATTCCCTTATGTGGAATTCATTA